>NZ_FWWT01000016.1 GCF_900176035.1 Desulfonispora thiosulfatigenes DSM 11270
CATATAAAGACAAATTAACCATATTCCAAGTGCATAATATATTTTAGAATTCTGGAACGAACAATAGGTTAAAAAAGAAGGTAAAAGGAATTACCCATAATTATTCCAATAGTAATATATCAATGGAACAAGAAAAATGGAACTTAAAAACAGATTTACGAGAAATGATTCCAGGATTTCATGACCTACCAGAATATTTTAAAGAAAGAGTACCTGTCTTTAAACATGAACTTATTAATATAAAAGAATATGAAGAAAATGATTTTGAAAAATACACAAAATTAACGGCAATGATGCTAAAGGCATTTAAATATGCCTTTGAAGAAAACCTTGAAGTAGTATTAAGGGTATTTTTATTAGCTATAAAAGAAGCAGAAAAAGAAGAATCATTAGATACATTAATTTACTACGGAGAAATATATTTAAAATACATCGAACTTACAAATAGCCAACTAAAAGAAGAAGACATACGAGAAGAAATAAGAAAATTAGACGGAAAGGGGGATGTTACCATGGGTATATTAGAACAAATAGAAGAAAGAGGAATTAAAAAAGGCATACAAAAGGGAATCAAAGAAGGAGAAATAAAAACAGCTAAAAATTCGTTAAAACTCGGCATTCCTTTAGAACAAGTGGCTCAAATATCTGAACTAACCCTAGAAGAGGTTAAGAAAATTAAGCGAGAACTTGAAAAATAAAGTATTTTTAAAAGAGTAAATTAAACTGTAAAAATTGTGGGGCGCCCGGAGGGTCGCCTTTTTTCTATATAAGCTACAATACGAATTTAGTGCAGTAAAATATCTTGCTCCGAAGTATTTACCTGTTGACACAAAATTCACAAAATATTACAATGAATACAACTGACTGGCTGGTCGGTCGGTGAATTTATATAACGAGGAGATTAGACAATGCAAAAAAAGAATCAATCCGTGACTAAAAAGAATCTAGCTATTATTCTTCTGCTTATTTCTAGCTTAATTTTTTCCATAGGTTGTGAGAAAAAAGAGGAAATAAAAGAAGTGGTAGAGGAAGAAACGACTAAAATCCCCGTGGAAACGGTAGCAGTAAAGCAAGGTAATTTTAATAAAGCATTGGTTTTAAGCGGTGTAACCAAGGCCAAGGATGAAGTATCAGTAATCCCTAAAACAATGGGGATGGAAAAGATTATTGAACTTCATATTAAAGAAGGGGACAAGGTGTCAGCAGGTCAAACTATTGCTGTATTAGATCATAGGTCTACTGATGTGCAAATGAATTCAGCGCAAATTGCGTATGAAGATGCCCAAAAAAATTATGAGCGTAATAAGGTGCTTTTTGAAAGTGGAGCTTTACCTCAAATAAATTTAGAACAAAGTGAAACCGCTTTAAGAAATGCAGAGAATAATCTAAATGCTCAAAATCTTAATTTTGATAACTCGATTGTGACAACTCCAATTAGTGGCACAGTTACTCAGCTTATCGCGAAAAAGGGTGGCATGGCTAGCGGACAAACTCCAATAGCTGTAGTTACGGATTTATCTACTATAGAAGTAAAAACAAATATCAATGAAATGCAAATAAATAAAGTAAAATTGGGTCACAAGGTGAGAATGTATATTCCAGCCTTAGGGGGAAAGCCCTTAACAGGAACTATTGTGACAATTAACCCATTAATTGATGAAAAAGCCAAAGCTTATCCTGTAACTATTCATATTTCGAACACAGATGGCAAAATTAAATCTGGAATGTATACAGAAATTGAATTAATCACAGATAGCATTAGTAAGGGAATTATTATCCCAGCGCAAGCAATTATTACCCGGGAAAATGAAAGCAAAGTTTTTGTAGTGAGGGATAATAAAGCAGTAGCTGTAAAGGTAGAATTAGGATTATCAAATGGAGATGAAACTATTATCACTAAAGGCCTTAAGGTTGGGGAGCAAGTAATCACATATGGTAATGAAGACGTGGTGAATGGTGATGAAGTAGTTGTCACTAAACGAGGTGATAAATAATGAAGTTATCGGATTTATCCGTTAGAAGACCTGTCTTAATATTCATGATTGTCCTAGCAATTTTAATGCTAGGGGCAGTGTCTATGACGCAGCTTGCAATAGACCTTTTTCCAGAAATGGATGTGCCTGTTGCCTTGACCATTGTAGAGTATGATGGCGTGGGGCCAGAGGAAATGGAAAAACTCGTAACCAAGCCCTTAGAGGAACAATTATCCACAATTAATGGTGTAAAAACAGTTAGATCTCAAAGTACGCTCGGAAGTTCTGTTGTTATTACAGAATTTAACTGGGGTACTGATATGGATAATAATACAATCAAAATGCGGGAAAAGGTTGATTTCATCAAAGCATACTTACCAGAGGATGTAAGTGAGCCGATGATTTTTAAAATGGATTTAAATATGTTCCCGATTATGATGCTAGGTGTAACAGGTGATGGAGATCTCGCCCAAGTAAAACAAACAGTAGAAAACAAAATTAAACCTCGCTTAGAAAGAATTGCAGGGGTAGCCTCTGTTGATGTATCAGGAGGAAAAACGAGGGAAATTCAGGTAGAAGTATCCCCTTATATGTTACAGGCTTATGGCCTTAGTATTCAGGATATTTCTAATATTATCAGAGGAGAAAATAACAACTTTTCTGTAGGTAGTGTCGAACAAGGTAAAAAAGATTATCTTGTAAGGGTAAAGGGAGAATTTAAAGAGATCAAGGAAATAGAAGAAATCTTAATCCCTTTAAAAACGGGTGAAACCATTGCACTTAAGAATTTAGCGCAAATCAAAAATACCTATGAAGAACAAAAGAGTTATTCGCTCTTAAATGGACAGCCTAGTATTTCTTTAAATATTCAAAAGCAAAGTGATGCCAATACGGTAAAGGTATCCGATGCTGTTCAAGAGGAATTGGAAACTTTAAAGAATGAATTACCAGGTAATATTAAAATAGAAATGGCAATGGATCAGGCTGAATTTATTAGAAAATCCATTGACGGAGTAAAGCAAAATGGTTATATTGGTGCCCTTCTTGCTGTAGTTGTACTATTCTTATTTTTAAGAAGTGTTAGAAGTACTTTAATAGTTGGAACAGCAATTCCAATTTCTATTATTGCGACTTTTATCTTAATTTATTTTTCGGGCTTAACCTTAAACATGATGTCTCTTGGAGGATTAGCCTTAGGTATTGGTATGATGGTGGACAGTGCGATTGTAATATTAGAAAATATCTACCGTTATCGTGAAGAAGGTTATAGCAGATTTGAAGCAGCTAAACTAGGAGCTTCCGAGGTTGGTTCAGCGGTGGTAGCTTCTACGATTACAACAATTTGTGTATTTTTACCGATAGTTTATGTAGAAGGTATAGCGTCGCAAATCTTTAGGCCTTTAGCTTTAACCGTAACATTTTCTTTAATTGCTTCTTTATTAGTAGCACTGAGTCTAGTGCCGATGTTGTCATCTAAGCTTTTAGTAGTTGATATTAAAAAAGAAAAACCTAAAAATATCTTCCAAAAGATTGGAGGATTATGGGTTAAGTTTTTAGATGGCTTGGATAATTTTTATAGTATGAATTTAAAATGGGCTATTAATCATAAGTTTATCGTTATAGTAGTGACAATTGCCGGGCTTGTGGGTAGTGCCTTTTTGATTCCTAAAGTGGGAATGGAGTTTATGCCGGCTCAAGATAATGGCATGTTTACTGTACAGGCAAAATTACCCAATAGCACAGTTTTAGGAGAAACATCTAAAATTGCCACACAGGTGGAAGCAAGTATTGCTGAAATTAAAGAAGTTGATTCTATCTTTATGAGTGTAGGTAGTGGTGGTGGAATGGCTACCGGAAACTTTGGCTCTGGAAGTAATATGATTAGTATTACAGGTAATTTAGTACCTTTAACAGAAAGAACTAGAAGTGTCCAAGATATTATGGATGAAATTAGAGAAAAGAATAAAAACCTTGCTGGAGTAGCCCTTTCCGTAACTGCTGAAGGTGGTTCCATGGGCTCTGGTTCTCCGATTGATATTACAATTAAAGGGCATGATCTAGATGTCTTAAAGAATTTAGAAGAACAATTTGCACAAAAAATTGAAACCGTAGAAGGAACTAGAGAAATAACAACTAGCTTAGAAGAAGGCGTGCCAGAATTAACGGTAAATTTAGATCGAGAAAAAGCAAGTTTATATGGCATTACTTCAAGTCAATTATCTGGGGCAATTCGGATGGGGCTACAAGGTGCGACAAGTTCTAAATATCGTACCGGTGGCGATGAAATAAATATTAAAGTATTTTTACCAGAAAAAGACAGAGGTAGAATTGATGATTTAAATAGACTGATGGTTTCATCCCCGATGGGTGTGAATGTGCCAGTTGAGGAAATAGCTACTTTAAAATATGAAACAGGACCAACAACAATTTCCAGGGTAGATCAATCAAGAACCGTTTCAATAACTGGAGATATTGCAGGCAGAGACTTAAAAAGTGTAACTGAAGATATTCAAAAAGCAGTAAAAGAAATTCCCCTGCCATCAGGTTATCAAGTAGAATTTGGTGGTTCAAATAAGGACATGATTGAGTCTTTTACTAGCTTAGGACTTGCTTTAATCATGGCAATATTTTTAGTTTACATGGTCTTAGCAGCTCAGTTTGAAGCATTATTATATCCTTTCATCATTATGTTTAGCTTACCACCAACTTTAATTGGGGTAGTGGGAGGATTATTATTAACAGGTAAAACATTTAGTGTAATTTCCTTTATCGGGGTAATTATGCTGGCCGGTATCGTAGTAAATAATGCCATCGTGCTTGTGGATTATATCGGTGTATTACGTAGTCGTGGCATGGAAAAAACAGAAGCAATTTTAAAAGCTGGTCCAACTCGTTTAAGACCAATTTTAATGACTACTCTAACTACAGTACTTGCCCTTTTACCTCAAGCCCTAGGAATAGGTGAAGGTTCAGAAGTTTCAGCACCTATGGCGATAGTAGTTGTCTTTGGTCTTAGTTTTTCAACTATCATTACCTTAATTTTAATCCCAGTAGTGTATTCGATCTTAGATTCATTTGCGCAAAAGATCAAAAACTTCTTTACAAGAATTATTACTGGTGATAAGAATACAGAGGCGATGTAATTATGTGTGAAAAAACTAAAAGCCAAATTATCATCGAAGCTGCTTATGAGGTTTTTGGGAATAAAGGATTTCAAAAGGCAAGGATGGAAGAAATAGCTGAAAAAGCAGGTGTCGGCAAAGGCACCCTTTATGAATATTTTAAAAGTAAAAAAGACTTATATGAAGAAATGTACAGATGGTACATTGAAAAATATTTTAATAGTCTTGGTCAAAATCTAGATAGTCAAAATACGGCTACAGATAAAATTAGAATAATCATCAAGAATCATCTTTATCATCTGCATAAAGCTAAGAATTTATTCATGAGGCTGGAAGCGGACCATAGTTGTAATATGGATTTAAGTCCTAAGATAAAAGTCCAGTTGCATAATATTTATCATAATAATTTTAATGAGATAAAGGTAATAATTGAAACTGGGATTAATGAAGGCGAATTTAGAAATTTGGATTCTAGCCTTGCTGCCAATTTCTTGTTAAGTTCAATTGCTGGAATGGGCCATTCCATGATGTTTTTAAATATTTCGTATCAGCCAGAAGAGATAGCAGATAAGATATTAGACCTATTTATTAATGGGATGAAAGGTTAAGGATATTTGTTAGCAGGCACAACGCACGCTCGAACAAGAAAAAGGAAGGAGCGCAGGTAGCTTTAGGAATGGACTGAACTCGCTAAGGCTCAAACAGCAGTTCCATTCTTATCTAAAGCTACCTGCGCTCTTTTTATTTAAACTCGCTATTGCTACGCTTATGCTAACAAATATCCATTTAAGTTTTATGAGCAATTTTAATTTAAGTGTAGGGCGGCCGTGGGTCGCTCTTTTTTCTTGAACATTCGTACACGCTGTGGTACTTTAAATACAAGTGTAAACTTTTATAGTAAATGTCGAAATTGGAGGCGTTAATTTGAAATCTAAAGGGTACATCAAGGTTGTAGCTTATTTATTTATTGCTTTGTCGATTATTTCTTCTCTCTATATATTAAATCAAAGAGTTACCAATGAAAGAAACAATAAAAATGTAGAGATGATTGTCAGTTCTTCTGAGCTTAGTTCACTAGCTCAGGCAAATGATATAGAACTAGAATCTTTAGTCGCAAAGCTAAAAGAACGTGGTATCACTGGTGTTTTAGAAAAAGAAATTAGTTTAGGTGACCTTCGTAGAACAGGTAAAATCAAATATTATCAAGGTGAAGAATTAAAAACAGCACCAGATTATAGTTACTTAGCTGGGGACATTCCTTTAAGCGATGCTAATCTTTTTATTACTTTAAATGAGCCTAAATTAAATAAACAAATAATTGATCATTTAACAGCAAAATTTAAAGGGATAAAGGTATATAATGGGGAAATTAATGTTATTGCTGTACCGATTAATATTCCTAATTCTGACAAGGAAAAAGAAAAAATCTATGAAAATATTGACTCTTATGGTGTTGGCTTTGATACAGAAGAATTAACTGAATTAGCCAACCTAGATTTAATGATTGTTCCACAAATTAGGGACTGGAAAGGTGTCAATGACAAGTCTTTACAATTTGTTGCAGATGAAATAAAATCCATTCCTAATTTAAGCTTTATTCTTTTTAACGATGAAAAGGTACCCGGTTACCCGACAAAAATTCAGTACCTAGGAGAATTATTAAAAAATGAGCAAGGCATTCCGATTGCACCCATTGGTGATGTGGAGTTTTTCAACCAAAAAGGGATCACTAATTTAGCTACTTACTTAAATAAAGATGCAGTAAGAGTTCATTCTATTAGCTCAGGCGAAATGGCTACCAAAAGTCCACGTGAACTCATTGAACGCTTTGAACTAGCAGTTAGCGAAAGAAATATTAGAACTTTATTTGTCCGCTTTTTTGGCATGGAAAATCCAGCTGAAGCTTTAGAGACAAATTTGACTTACTTACAAAATATAAAAGAAAACTTACAACACGCTGGCTTTACCATTGAAAAGGCAGAGAGCTACCCTTCTATGGTATATTACCAATGGATGATCCTAATCATTGGACTAGGAGTTCTAGGAGGCGCAGCTTTAATCTTATTAGAACTTAATCTGTCCTTCTTAGCATTAATAAAAATAGTTTTAGGAGCACTAGTATGGGGTGCGCTGTACTATAAATCCCCAATTTTAGCCCGAAAATTAATGGCTTTAGCAAGTGTCATGGTGTTCCCAATTTTAGCATTTTTAAAAGTAATGAAAGAAGAACGCAGAAACCTAGTAGCAAGTATTTTTGCTCTTTTAAAATTATCAGCAATCAGCTTTTTAGGAGCCCTATTTATGGTAGGGTTATTATCAGATAAACTATTTATGTTAAAACTTGACCAGTTTATAGGAGTTAAATTAGCCCATATTATTCCATTAGTGGTTATTCCAGCCTTACTTTTTAGCCGGAAAAATAGTTTAAGTAAAGCAAAAGAGTTACTGGATAAAGCACTTACTTACAAGGTTATTATTGTCTCAGCTATCGGTATTTTATTCCTGGTAATTTATGTAATTAGGACAGGTAATGTCGGAGAAAATATGGTCTCAGGGCTTGAAATCCAGATTAGAGAAGGCTTACGGGAGATTTTAGGAGTCAGACCAAGGACAAAAGAATTTTTAATAGGCCACCCTTTAACCTTATTATTACTGTATTATGGATTAAACAAAAAGAATTGGCTATTAATAATTCCAGCAGTAATTGGACAAGTTTCCCTTGTAAACACCTATGCACATATTCACACACCGTTTTTAATTTCCGCAATCCGTTCTTTAAATGGATTATGGATAGGAATTATAATCGGGTTTATACTAATAATAATGTGGAAATGGTTTAGTAAATATTTAACCACACATAAATAATTGATGCTCTTAAATAGCGATCATTAAATAGTAAGCATTAAATAGTAAGTATTAAATAGCAAGCATTAAAATCAGTATTAAAAATTATCATTAAAAGTTAGCATTAAAAGATATTATGAAAAGATATTATTAAAAGATATTATTAAAAGATATTATTAAAAGACAGCTTTTTAAAAACAGTTTTAAAAAAGGGTATTTTAACTAATAAAAATCTCAAAATGAGGTATATATATGAAAAAAGTAATCCTAAGCGGATATTATGGGTTTAACAATGCTGGAGATGAAGCCGTATTGTATTCCATAATTGCAGCTTTACGGGGTTTAGATGAAAATTTAGAAATAACCGTTTTATCAAATAATCCAGAACATACCATTAAAGCCTATCAAGTTAAAGCAATTAATCGTTGGAAAGTAAAGGAAATATATCCGGCAATAAAGGAAGCAGACCTTGTAATTAGCGGAGGTGGCAGCCTTTTACAGGATGTGACCAGCAAAAAATGGTATTTTATATTATTTGGGCATAATAGGAATAGCTAAATTTTTGCGCAAAAAAATATTAATTTATTCTCAAGGCATAGGACCGGTAACAGACAAAAGAAATCGCCTCTTAACAGGAATAATTTTAAATAAAGTAGCAGCGATTACTGTTAGAGATACAGAATCAAAAAAAGACCTTGAGGACATGAAAATTAAACAGGAAATAATTCTAGCTGCAGACCCTGTTCTGGGAAATGAAGCCGAAGAAATAGATGAAAATATCGGACAGGAACTTTTAGAACTAGCAAACGTCGATATTAATAAGAAGCTTTTGGCTGTTTCCTTGAGAGAATGGCCAGTCGAAAGGGAAAATTACGAAGCTATCGCGCGTACTTGTGATCACTTTGCTGCCGAGGGCTGGGAAATAATATTCTTGCCAATGCACTTTCCAGACGACATCAGCGCAGGACGAGAAGTGCTAAAAGAAATGAAAGAAGAAGCCGTACTCTTAAAGCAAAATTATTCTCCTTATGAAACATTATGTATTTTAAAAAAATGCGACCTAATTGTCAGCATGAGATTACACGCTCTAATCATGGGAGCCGTAGTCCAAAAGCCCATAGTGGCCATATCCTACGACCCGAAAATAGATAGTTTCATGCAAAGTTTGGGATTTTATGATATATTACAGATAAATAACTTAAAAGAAAATAAATTAACAGGGCAAATACAAACCGCCTGGGATCAAAAAGATACCATTATCAGCGACTTAAAAGTCAAAAGCAGGGAACTAAAAATAAGGGCGCTGATTCCAGCCGAGAAGGCGCAAGAACTACTTAAAGACAATTTATTATCAAAAGCGAAGCAATAGCGAGCTTAAATAAAAAGAGCGAAGGTTGTTTTAGATAAGAATTTGACCGCTGTCTGAGTGATAGCGAGTTCGGCAAATTCCAAAAACTGCCGTAGCTCCTCCTTATAACTGTTTGAGCGTGCGCAGCGTTGATAATAAATTATCTGCCCCTAGATTAAACTGAATAAGTTTGGAGGAATTTAAATGTTAGATATAAATCAAATAAAAGAAATCCTACCACATAGATACCCATTTCTCTTAGTAGATAGAATAATCGAACTAGACCCGGGCAAAAAAGTAATCGGGATTAAAAATGTCAGTGCTAATGAAGAATTTTTCAATGGGCACTTTCCAAATTTCCCAGTAATGCCAGGGGTTTTAATTGTCGAAGCTCTAGCTCAAACTGGAGCCGTGGGTGTATTATGCATGGAAGAATATAAAGGGAAATTAGTTTTATTTGCAGGTATCGACAAAGTCCGTTTTAAAAGACAAGTCGTACCGGGAGATCAATTAAGACTTGAAATCGAAGTAACAAAGTTAAGAGGCAAAGTAGGTAAATGTGATGCCAAAGCATTTGTCGGCGAAGAATTAGCAGTACAGGGTGAATTAATGTTTGTAATTGCAGAGGAGTCTTAATAATGAATTTGGTGCTAATGATAATAGGGGCGTTTTTTATCACTTATATGCTTGTACCCCAAGTGGCCAAACTAGCCTTTAAAATAGGGGCCATTGACAAGCCAAATCACCGAAAAGTACATAGCAAAATAATGCCGCGCTTAGGTGGTTTAGCTATTTATTTAGGGTTTACGGTTATGGTTTTATTAACGCAAGAATTAACAAGTCAAATTATAGGCTTAATCCTTGGTAGCTCTATCATTGTGGCTATCGGTGTTTTAGATGATGTAAAAGATATTTCACCTAAAATCAAATTACTAGGGCAAATCCTAGCAGCCTTAGTCCTTGCTTTATTTGGGGTCGATGTGGATTTTATTACTCACCCGATTTTTGGTAATACATTTTCCTTGGGTTACTTTAGTTTGCCAGTGACCATATTTTGGGTAGTAGGAATTACTAATGCAGTTAATTTAATTGATGGATTAGATGGATTAGCTGGTGGAGTTTCAACTATTGCCGCATTAATTCTAGCTGCTATTGGATTTATGCATGGAGAATTAGTCATGGCAAGCCTGGCTTTAATTTTAGCAGCTTCCACCATAGGCTTTTTACGCTATAACTTTTTCCCAGCAACTATTTTCATGGGCGATAGTGGATCAATGTTTTTAGGATTTAACCTAGCAGCATTTTCTATGATGGGCTTAACTAAAAGTATAACGGTAATTTCCGTATTTGTACCTATTTTAATAATCGGAATACCTATCTTTGATACATTATTTGCGATAGTGCGTAGATTTATTAATAATCAGCCAATTTTTAAAGCAGATAAAGAACATTTACACCATTGCCTGTTGAATAAAGGATTAAGTCATAAACAAACAGTGCTTACAATCTATGGAATTAATATTTTCTTAGGCGTGGTGGGAATTTTATTAAGTAAAATGACCACTAATCAAGGAATGTTAATCTTGGCCTTTGTTTCTTTATTTATTCTTTGGGGAGCCCAAAAAATCGGCGTCATGGGTAAAAGAAAGACCACTGAACAACTGAGAGAAAAGGTTGCCGAAAAATAAAAGGATATATTAATAATCTAGAATTATCATGTATAAATTTTCTAATACCATTTATCGTATTTGCGATTTTATACTATTCTTGATATAAGTTTTATTATAATAGTCGAAGATTATAACGGGTTAAAATAAAGAGGTGATAAAATGAGACCTAAATTAATTGTTCCAGCACTTATTTTGACCTTGCTTGCCGGTATTTATATTGGACACTCAAAGATTAATGAACAGTCCCAAGAAGTATTTAGTTTTAACTTTTTGACATCTGCCTTTAAAGAAACACAAACAGCTAATAAAGTGGCAGCCATGACCAATATTAACGATCAAATTTTAATCTTAAAAGCAGAAGTAGGACTTTTAAAAGAAGAATTAAGTAGGGCTACTGGCAAACAAATTGCTAGTATTACTCCAGATATATTAGAAAAGATGGAAAATCAGGTTAACGAAGAACCAATATCAGAGGATCCAGCTAATGTAAAGCCAACAAACGAAAAACCCGTAAATGAAGAGCCTGTAAAAAAAGAACCAGCTAAAAAACCTGTAACTGAAAATAAAAAGCCACCTGAGGATATAAAAGAAATTCCGATCGAAGAAATAAAACAAAAACCTCAGAAAGCTCAGATTATTCAAAAGAACACCTATGTTAATATGCGTTCAGGACCTAGCGAAAAATATGATATAATTACAAAAATCTATCCAGATCAAGAATTTAGCATCGTGACTAAACAAAATAGCTGGTATCAAATTAAATTGCAAGACGGGAAAACTGGCTGGGTAGCTAGTTGGATTGTTAAAGTGAAGAGTGAGTAAGCCCGAATCTTTGAGCGGGCTTTTTTTAAGTGCGAGCCAAATTAACTAATAAATTGAAATTTTTACAGATTAGCTATATAATTGACATGTTGCGTTATTTTTTGCATTTCAGTGCACTAATTATAGTAGTATTTGAATTCCTAATTTTAGAAACGAAATTGAAATTATTTATATGGAGGTTTACCCGTGGAAGAACAAGAAATATCACTACGAGAACTAATCGAGATCTTATTAAAAAACAAGAAGATGATTATGACAATTACCTTAGCAAGCGTTTTACTAACTGCCTTAGTTAGTCTTTTTGTTTTAAAGCCAAGCTATGAAGCAGAGGCTAAATTAATTGTGGCAGACCTTAATGCTAATTCTATAAATGGAAATATTAGTGTTATGCTCTCTGATCCTAAAGGAGATATAATTGGAGAAGAGCAAATTAAAGGAATAATTGACTCTGTATCTAATCAATCACGTCTAAATTTACAAAGTTATATGGAACAAATAAAAAATCCAGAAATCTTAACTAGTGTAATCAAAGATCTATCCTTAAATGAAGATAAATATACTATCAATTAAGGTTAAAGATAGGGACCCTAAACAAGCAGCTAACATAGCCAATTCCTTAGCCACTAAGTTTTCCGGCTTTATCTCAGAACTTGCAACCAAACAAACTAATCAATCTTTAACTTATATTCAAACTCAACTTGAAATAGAAGAGAAAAACTTAAAAGAAGTTTTGGCTCAATATCGAACAGAGTTGGCTAAAGCTGGAGTGGATGATCAAAATATTCAAAAGGCTGCAGCAGATAAACAAGTAGAGCTTGAAATGATTGACCTAAAAGTAGAAAATGCACGTAACAAATTTAAAGCATTACTAGCAAAAAAAGAAGAAATTAAATTAGCCCAATCCTTTGATATAGGAGAAGCAGCTATCGTAGTATCTTCAAAAGCTTATGAAAGTAAAAGTCCTGTATCTCCAAATAAAACATTGAATGTAGCGATTGCCCTAGTATTGGGACTTATGATTGGTGTATTTGCTGCTTTTGCAAAATCATATTGGCAATCAACAAGCATGGAAGGCAAAGGGGCAAAAGTCTAACCAAGAAAAGAAGGTGTTTATATGTCTAAACCTATACGCATTTTTCTTTTGACTATAATTGATGCGTTTTTAATCTATGTAGCCTTTTATATGGCCTTATTAGTACGATTTGATTTTGACATACCTGCTACAAATTTAACTGGATTTCATAGTATAGCCATTCACCTTGTTGTTGTGGCTGTAATATGTTTCCATTTATTTGGATTATATAAAAGAGTTTGGCAGTATGCCAGTATTGGTGAACTATTAATCGTAGTAGTTGCTGTAGGTGTGGCTACCACAATGCAAGTTACTTTAGCCTATTTTTTTATGGAAGGTGCTAGCTTTCCTCTTCCACGAAGTATTTTCATTTTAAGTTGTTTTTTTACGATCTTTTTAGTCGGTGGGTCGAGATTAGCTTGGCGTCTTTTTAGAGATCAAGCCTTAAATATGCATACTATCAGAGGTGGCAAACCTATTTTAATTATAGGTGCGGGTGATGCTGGATTTATGGTGGCCAAAGAGATGAAAAATCATTTTTCAGGCAAAGTAAATGTAGTAGGCTTTATCGATGATAGTGCAACAAAACAAAGCTCGAAAATATTAAATATACCAGTTCTTGGAAATAGGGGAGACATTCCGGAGATAGTTTCTAGGTATAACATTGAACGGGTGATTATTGCCATTCCTTCAGTAGAGGGTAAGGTAATCAAAGAAATAGTAGAAATTTGTAACCAAACAAATGCGGAAATTCAAATACTGCCTGGCATGTATGATTTAATTGAAGGAAATGTCACAGTTAATAATATTCGGGAAGTTCAGGTAGAAGACTTATTAGGAAGAGATCCCATAAAGGTCGACTTACAAGGTATTTCGGAATATATTAATGATCGCGTAGTTTTAGTTACAGGCGCAGGGGGATCAATCGGTTCTGAACTTTGTCGACAAATAGCAAGATTTTCCCCTAGTGAATTATTATTATTAGATATCTCTGAAAACACGATTTATGAAATAGAATTAGAATTACGTAGCACTCATCCTGATTTAAAAATCTATCCTTTAATCAAAGATATCCGAGAAAAGGATTCCATGGAAAGAGTATTTAGACAATTTAAGCCGAAAGTAGTTTTTCATGCTGCAGCCCACAAACACGTTCCTTTAATGGAGCATAATCCAGAAGAAGCCATTAAAAATAATGTTAGAGGAACATATAATGTGGCCCGGTCAGCAGATAAGTTCGGTGCTGAAAGATTTGTCTTAATTTCAACAGATAAAGCAGTTAATCCCACTAGTGTAATGGGTGCATCTAAGAGGGTTGCTGAAATGATTATTCAGTTCATGGATAAAACAAGTAAAACAAATTTTATGGCAGTCCGTTTTGGTAATGTTTTAGGAAGTAAAGGAAGCGTTGTACCTTTATTTAAAAAGCAAATACGTGAAGGCGGACCAGTAACGGTTACTCATGAAGAAATGGTTAGATTTTTCATGACCATCCCTGAAGCTGTACAATTAGTAATTGAAGCAGGATCCATGTCCAAAGGTGGAGAAATATTTATCCTCGATATGGGTGAACCTGTTAAGATTATTGATTTAGCCAGAACATTAATTAGACTTTCGGGATTTGAACCAGAAGTCGATATAGATATAGAAATTTCAGGCATCAGACCAGGAGAAAAATTATATGAAGAACTACTGATATCTAAAGAAGGCTGTGATGCTACTAAGCATAAACGAATCTATGCAGAAAAACCTAATTTCTTAGATATTCCATTAATTGAAGAGGTTATAGCGTCTATTCTTACAGATAAATTACCAAATAGCAAAGAAGAAACAGAAAAGTTCTTAAAGGCTATAATTCCACAATTTAGAGATAAATGTGCAAGTAATAATCACCTTGAGATAGAAAACGCTTCTTTCATTACTAGTCAAGCCGAACAATTCGTAGCTGGTTAGCGGCTACTTAGATATCTAGAATATAAAGTTAGTCTAAAAAGCATGGTAAACTTTAAAGCAAGGTATATTTAAAAGTAAGGTTAATGCAACAGCAAGGTAAATCTAAAAGCAAAGAAAATCAAAAAGTAACTAGTGCATAAAAATATTCTTAACCAGAGGGTTTAAAGCTAGTTTCCCCCGAGGGCACAAAGGATATACCCAATAATATTTAAATACTCTCATTTTTAAAGAAGTCGTTCCTATTTAACATAGGGGCGGCTTTTTCCTTTTTCCCTAACTTTTTATACAATGAAGTCAGTTAGGGAAAGGGGGTGAAGCACATGATGGTTGAGAGAATGCATAATTATTCCAAATTACGCATTACATTGGATTTCGGAATGGACGAAAATGAAAAGGAAATTCTGAAGGCAAAGACTTTTTCTAATGTAAAGGAAGACGCTGAAGATGAAGCATTATATGAAGTGGGAACTGTTTTTGCTGGGTTAACAACATGTGAGACATTATTTGATGTTGAAAGAATTAGTTCAAATAGTATTTTTTATGCTTAATCTTTCAAATTATATGAAAGTAGAGAAAGGAGGTAATTGGCTTGGCTAAGACATTACAACTAAGCTTTGTAGATGCGGACAATAAAAAGGTATCTATGACTGTTAACGACCCTAGGGAAGACCTAACGGGGCTGGAAGTTAAGGCTGCGATGGATCAAATAATTGCGCAAAATATTTTTACGTCATCAAAAAATAAAGATCTCGTAGCTATCTCGGGAGCAAGAATTATTGATCGCGATGTAACTGAGTTAGAAGTCTCGGGAGAGTAGAGTAGGAAAAGGTAAAAGTGATTAAATAGAGATAGATTTGCGTTTTGGCTGAGTAAATGACTAAATAAAAATGTGCATAAACCTTAAAATATAATGGCATTAAAGTATTTAGTTCTAAATTTTCAGAATAACTGGAACAAAGGGTGGCTTTTCTCCTTCTTAATTAAATGTCCTGAATATAGGGTTCATTTAAATAGTGGGGGCAGGAGCCGCCTTTTTTTTATTCTTTTTTATGATGTATTGTGTTGTGGCAGCTAAAACTTTTAGCTTCTCAGCCTTTATAATTTTAATGTAATTGTCTTGGTCTTTTTCCGTAACGAGTAATTAAGGTTGGAATTTTGCCCTTTATACGCTAAAATAAAGGATATATAGAAAATTGACCCAATTAGGGAGATAAAATTAGGGATACAAAATAAAGATATAAGATAAAAATAAAGATTAAGAAATAAAATAAAGTTTTGAAAATAATGAAATGTAGGTGAACAAATGAAAGGAATGATTATGGCGGCAGGTCTAGGATCTCGTTTAATGCCATTAACAGAAAATATACCTAAGCCGATGGTACCCGTATTAAATAAACCTGTGATGCAGTATTGTATTGAACTTTTAAAAGAACATGGTGTTCAGGAAATTATTGCTAATACTCATTATCGTCCGGAAGCTATTTCTAATTATTTTGGAGATGGGAGTAATTTAGGCGTACGTTTAGAATATTCATACGAAGAGGAATTACTAGGTACGGCTGGGGGAGTTAAAAATAATCGATGGTTTTTAGATGAAACATTTATTATCGTGAGCGGCGATGCCTTAACTGATATTAATTTAACCGAGATGGCAAGGTTTCATAAGGAAAATAATGCTCTGGTAACTCTTGCCCTAAAGTCTGTTGAAGATGTAAGTAAATATGGGGTAGTAGTTACAGATGAAGCGGGCAAGATTCAGGCATTTCAGGAAAAGCCAAAAGCTTCGGAAGCTGTAAGCAACTTAGTTAATACTGGGATTTATATTTTTGAGCCGGAAATATTTGATTATATTCCTGATGGTTTTTATGATTTTGGTAAAGAGCTATTCCCGAAATTAGTAGAAATGAATGCGAAAATTTATGGTTTTAATACTACGGATTATTGGTCAGATGTAGGGAGTTTAGAAGTTTATAAAGATTCCAATTGGGATTTTTTAGCTAATGACAAAAACCTTATAGGCAAAAATACCGTGGTGCAAGATAGTGCTAAGCAAGAAGGAAATGTGGTCATTGGCTCTGGCTGCTATATTGGTAATAATGTAAGGCTTAAGAACTGTATTATCTGGGATGATTGTATCATTGCAGATAATGTTGTAATTGAAAATGCAATTATTGGCTCAAAGTGTCTTATTGGAGAGGGTTCCACCATTAATTCTCAAGTAGTAGTGGGATGTGGTTGTAAAATAGGTAGTAATGTTACCTTGGGTCCCGGGCTAAAGATCGAGAGTAATAGTAGAATTGATAGTGGTGAAGATATTTTAGAAGTAGGGTAATAATAAAAGCTATATATAAGGAAGATTTCTTTCTACGATACAATTAACATCAAGAAAAGATGATTATAATAGAAAGATGTTTAAATATTTTGCAAGACTCCATGAAAAATACCAAAGAAAAATATTACCGATTGTCATATACTCGCATGATAATAAAGAAAAGGAACCAGATAATTATAAGCTTGAGTTTTCTTTTTTAAAGGTATTAGAATTTAACTTTATGAGATTACAATTAAATAACGAACCATGGCGAAATTATATTAGAAGTAATAACCCTGTAGCAGCAGCTTTAATTAGTAAGATGAATTATTCTAAAGAAGAAAAAATATCTGTAAAGATAGAGTTTACAAGAATGCTGGCAAATATGCAATTAGATATAGCGAGAAGTACAATTTTAACCGCATTTTTTGAAAACTACGTTAAATTAACTACAGAAGAAGATCAATATAATAAAATGCTAATAGAAGAGTTAACTCCTCAGGAGGTGAGTAGTGTGATAGAAATAACTACATCTTACCATGAAAAAGGTCGTGAAGAGGGAATTAGAGAAGGTGAAAAAGAAGGAAGAAAAGAAGTAGCAAAAAATCTTATTTTACTAGGAATTGAGATAGATAAAATTATGGAAGCGACTAAATTATCTAGGGAAGAGATTAAAAAATTAATAAGTGAGTAAGATTAAGTGTATGACCAAAGTTGAATGAACAATTAGAATGAGGGTGGCTTTGTCCTTCTTAATTAAATGTCCTAGATATAGGGGTCATTTAAGTAGTTAGGCAGGAGCTACCTTTTTTGTGCCTTTTTTAATTGCCAATATTTACCCAAAATGTTATCATTTAAGATAATTAACATAAAAAGCAGCGCATCTAAATATATTAGTATTGTGGTCAACTTTACCTTTATTTATTCATGTACTTAAAATAAGGAGGAGCATATGGAAAAAATAGCACATAAGGAGCATTATTTACAGCAGTATCAAAAATGGATTAATACGGATTCTTTAAACGAGGAAATGAAAGCTGAGCTTTTAGCGATAAAAGATGACAAGGCCGAGATAGAGGAAAGATTTTATAAAAACCTAGAATTTGGCACAGGTGGTCTTCGGGGGCTAATGGGGGCAGGGACTAATCGCATTAATATTTATACCGTGCGCCGTTCTACTCAGGGACTAGCTAATTACTTAAAAAAGCAGAATTTAACCCCGTGCACTACGAAAACTGAAGATCGTGCGGCTTCAAAGGGCACTTGGCGGAATATAGATCACCCTACTGTAAAGGCATCTGGGCAGACGAACACTAATAAAACCACGCCTCTAAAGGTAGTTATTGCCTACGATTCACGGTTTAAGTCACGGGAATTTGCCTTAGAATCAGCACTTGTTCTAGCACAAAATGGTATTAAGGCTTATGTTTTTGCAGAAATTGCCCCTACCCCATTACTTTCTTATGCGGTGTGTGAACTTGGAGCAGACGCAGGCATTGTTATTACAGCAAGTCACAATCCTAAGGAATATAATGGGTACAAGGTTTACGGTAATTATGGAGGACAAATGACAGATGAAGATTCTAGAGCTGTTATCGAACAAGTAGAAAATATCCAGGAAGAATTAAGTGTAGCCGTGATGGCACAAAAAGAAGCCGAGGCACAGGAATTATTAGTGTGGCTTGGTAGTGAATTATTGGATAGATATATCGAGAGAACAAAAGGGTTAATTTTAAATCCTGAAATAATTGAAAAAATGCAAGATAGCCTAAAAATTGTATACACTCCTTTACATGGGACGGGCAATATTCCGGTAATGAGGCTGTTACAGGAATCCGGCTTTAAAGAAGTAGCAATTGTTCCAGAGCAAGCAGAGCCAGATGGTAGTTTTCCAACAGCGTCTTATCCAAATCCTGAGGATATTAAGTCCTTTGCCCTTGCGATTGAACTAGGCAAGGCAAATAATGCAGATATTCTCCTAGCAACTGATCCTGATGCTGACCGAGTAGGCGTAATTGTGAAAAATGAGCGTAGTGAATATGTGTCCTTAACGGGTAATCAATTAGGTGGATTATTAGTTGACTATATTTTAAGTAGTCGTAAGGAAAAAAACACCCTGCCCGCAGATGGCGTAATTATTAAAACAATCGTTACTTCTAGCTTAGGCGTGGATATTGCTCGTAAATATGGAATTGGTCATATTGATGTTTTAACCGGTTTTAAATATATCGGTGAAAAAATAAATGAATTTACACACAGTAAAAGCTCCACCTATTTATTTGGCTACGAAGAAAGCTATGGTTATTTAGCCAGTGATTATGTACGCGATAAAGATGCCGTGCAAATTTGTTTATTAGCCTCTGAAATGGCTGCATTTTATAAGGATAAGGGTATTACCTTGTACGAGCGTTTACACCAGTTATTCACAGAACTTGGCTATTATCAAGAGGACCTGGTAAATATCACCTTAGAAGGCATTGCCGGAGAAAAAACAATTGCTGCTATCATCGAAGATTTCCGGAACAATCCCCCACATGAGGTTCATGGGGAAAGGGTATTAATGGTATGTGACTATTTAACATGTACGGAAGTGGACATGATTGAAAAAATAGCAACAAAAACCACCCTGCCAAAGTCCAATGTCTTAAGGTATCGCCTCTCTGATGGATCATGGTTTTGCATTCGTCCTTCTGGCACAGAGCCTAAACTTAAAATTTACTTTGGGGTAAAAGGTAACACAGCTGAAGAAGCGACCACAAAGCTAGAAGGAATCAAAGTAGAAGTCATGCAAAGAGTAAATCAAGTAAATGTGTAAGCAAAAATATTAATAATATAGGGTTAATCATAATTAATAATACAGGTTAGTAATATATAAAAATATAGGTTTAGTTATCATTAATAATATAAGGTTAATTATATAAATTAGTAATAAATTAGTAATAAATTTAAGTAATAAGGTTAATTATATAAATTAGTAATAAATTAGTAATACAAGGTCGTTCTGGTAAAAAGCTGGAGCGGCTTTTCTTTTCTCTTTACAATACTTTTCGTTAACCACAGTAATAATTTCTGGATTTCATTCTTTATTATGCCCCAGACTTTTAATTATATGCATATTTAAGATAGAAATTGAGCAGGGTAATAATACAGCTATATATAAGGAAGAGTTTTTTCTGCTATTCAATTAATATCAAAAAATTGCTATAATAAGAGAAAGGGAATACTGGTAAATGAAGAAAAATAAGAAATATGATTTAATGGATCCGAAAATTGATTTTGCATTCAAACAAATCTTTGCAGGGAAATTTAAAGAAAGTAAAATTGTCCTAATAGATTTACTAAATTCTATTTTAGGGTTCGAGGAAACGGTAAAAATTACCGACATTCTATATTTAAACCCCTATACGGATAAGGAATATGAAGAATCCAAACAATCAATCCTGGATATTAAGGTCAAAACAAATAAAGAGGAATTAATCGATATTGAAATACAAATTAGAAATTCTGATAATTATCGCAAACGCTCCTTGTATTACTGGTCAACTATTTATGGGGAGCAAATAGTTGAAGGCGAAGCATATAATGAATTAAAAAGATGCATAGTAATAAATATCCTGAATTTTAATTTAATTACAGAAAATGAACACTATCATAGTATTTTTAATGTAAGAGAAAAAAACAAAAACTTTGCCTTAAATCATGATTTAGAAATCCACTACCTGGAATTAAAGAAGTTTTTGAAAAGCACAGGCGAAGAAAAGTTTACAGGTTTAGAGCAGTGGTTAATATTCCTTAAAGATTCAGGCAATGAAAATAAACGCGAAATAATAAATCAAATACGAAAAGAAAATGAGGTGATTGACATGGCAGGAGAAATCTTAGAAAAATTAAGTCAAGATGAAAAGGCTAGAGCAATCTACCAACAAAGACGCAAATGGTATTTGGATAAGGTATCAAGTGAGAAGTATTTTCTAAGTAAAGGCCGAGAAGAAGGAATTAAAGAAGGAATTAAAGAAGGAGAGCTAAAAGGCAAAAGGGATATAGCAAAAAAACTTATTTCCTTAGGAATTGAAATAGATAAAATCGAGGAAGCTACAAAGTTATCTAGGGCAGAGATTGAAGAGATAGCAAAGGAATAAAGTGAATTAAGGAAATCTTAGCTGTTCATTTTTGATGAGCAGCCTTTTTTCTACTCGATTAATATTAAAAAATTGCTTTAATAAATGAACACTATCATAGTATTTTCAATATAAGAGAAAAAAACAAAATAAATCAAATACGAAAAGAAAATGAGGTGATTGACATGGCAGGAGAAATCTTAGAAAAATTAAGTCAAGATGAAAAGGCTAGAGCAATCTACCAACAAAGACGCAAATGGTATTTGGATAAGGTCTCAAGTGAGAAGTATTTTCTAAGTAAAGGCCGAGAAGAAGGAATTAAAGAAGGAATTAAAGAAGGAATTAAAGAAGGAATCAAGGAAGGAATTAAGGAAGGGATAAAAGAAGGAGAACTAAAAGGTAAAAGGGATATAGCAAAAAAACTTATTTCCTTAGGAATTGAAATAGATAAAATTGAGGAAGCTACAAAGTTATCTAGGGCAGAGATTGAAGAGATAGCAAATGAATAAAGTGAATTAAGGAAATCTTAGCTGTTCATTTTTGATGAGCAGCCTTTTTTCTGCTCGATTAATATTAAAAAATTGCTTTAATAAATGAACACTATCATAGTATTTTCAATATAAGAGAAAAAAAATAATAAATCAAATACGAAAAGAAAATGAGGTGATTGACATGGCAGGTGAAATCTTAGAAAAATTAAGTCAAGATGAAAAAGCTAGAGCAATCTACCAGCAAAGACGTAAATGGTATTTGGATAAGGTATCAAGTGAGAAGTATTTTCTCAGTAAAGGCCGAGAAGAAGGAATTAAAGAAGGGATCAAAGAAGGAATCAAAGAAGGAGAGCTAAAAGTCAAAAGGGATATAGCAAAAAAACTAATTTTATTAGGAATAGAGATAGATAAAATTGAGGAAGCTACAAAGTTATCTAGGGCTGAGATTGAAGAACTGGCAAAGGAAGAGATGTCAAAGGAATAGAGTGAATAAAGTAAATTAAGGAAAGCATAGCTGTTCATTTTTGATGAGCAGCTTTTTTCTATATTCAATCAATATCAAAGAAAAACCCTGGCAATATTCCAGCTCCCACCTCCTTTTCGCCTCAAAAAACCCACCAATATTCCAGCCCCTACCCCCTTTACGCCCCATTTATCCTCAAATACCACGACCTGCCTACAATAAGGCCCATTTAGAACCAAATGCTCCCCTTTTCGCCCAAATAGTCATTACACCTTTTGAAATAATAGGCTATAATAGTAGTAATAGCAAAAGAAGGGAGTGAATAGGGTGGAGGAATTAATGCAACAAGTAGCAAATTTCGGATTTCCTATCGTGGTTAGTATTTATTTACTAGTACGCGTAGAAGGACGTCTAGAGCATCTATCATGTTCAATAAACGATTTATCCAGCGTAATTCTCAGACTAAAAGAGGTCATTGTCCATGAATAATAAATGTATCTTAAAATCAAAGGAGGTCACAGAGCATGAATCATAGTGCAAATGCTATTTGCAACAATTTACCGGAAATTCAGGCTTTGCTGCCTATTTATACAGAAGATGGGGGAAATAGCACAGAAGTGTGCCTGGTAAATGGAAAGCGCCTCATAAGTCCGAAAAAAACTAAAACCATTCTAAAAAACATAGCAGAGTCATACACCAAAGACGTGAGCCTGATTAGAAGAAAGTATGGGTCCCTAATTGGCCGCAAACATCAAGCACCGCTACCATTGATTCCGGATTTAATCTTGGTTCCTTTAAAATTCCGTTCACCAATTGGTAAAGACGAAGGCGCATTATGCTACATCTCTCAAACCCAAGTGGCCAGCTGGAAGGCCTGCGGTAAAACTAGCACAAAAATAATTTTTAAAAATGAGCTAGAGATTGAAGTAATGCAAAGCATCGACTCGGTAACCTTAGCCCTAAAACAAGCCGACATGATAAGAATGGAATACATAAAAAATCTTGATTTAAAATCTATCCAGAATCTACTTTAATTTAATAATATTCTTAAAAGGGTTTGTCCAAGTAAAAGGGGACAGCCTTTTTTTCATGTGTGAAGAATTTGCTGAACAATCCTTGATAATAGAACCCACCTCGCTTAATTGACAAAGTTTGATGGCGAATATATCTTTAAATTCCTAGATGAAAAGTGGCTAGATCCAGACCAAATATTAGCCAACTATTTTTAGAATATGGGCATGATGTAATAATCTATCCAATTAAAATTTCGCTCACCAATTGGTAAGGACGAAGGAGCCTTATGCTACAGCTCACGAACGCAAGTCAAGAGCTGGCAGCCATGTAACAAAAGCAGCGCGAGAATTATCTTTAAGAATGATCAAGAAATTATTGTAATGCAGTCCATGGAAAATGTAACCATAGCCCTGCAACAAGCAAACTTAATCAGAAGCCAGTTACCAGCTAATTAATTTTAGTAGGTAACTGGTTATTTTTTTGCCTCCCACCTAAAGAGGCGAGAGACTTACGCCAAGTTAGTCAGGTAAAAATGTTACGAATTTCCTATTCTGGGGGGCTATATAGTGAGAGCCTAAAGAGAGGAAGAGATAAAAAATGAAAAAACTATCAATTGATATCGAAACATTTAGTAGCATAGACCTCGCTAGATGTGGCGTTTATAAATATTGCGACTCAGCTGATTTTAAAATACTACTTTTTGCCTATGCCTTTAATGATGAAAAAGTAGAGGTCATAGACCTAGCCCAAAATGAAGAAATCCCAGAAAAAGTCGAGCAGGCCTTAACCGATCCTAATGTAATCAAAACAGCATTTAATGCAAACTTTGAACGAACTTGCTTAAAAAAATACTTTAATAAACCTATGCCACCTAGCCAGTGGAGGTGTACCGCTGTCTTAGCCTTAACGCTCGGTCTTCCAGGAAATCTTGCGGGAGTAACAAAGTGCCTAAAATTACCAGAGGAAAAAATGCAAGAAGGTAAAGATTTAATTAAATTTTTCTCTATTCCCATAAATAAAAATCAGAATATTCAGACAATGAAGGCGGCCCAAACAGCTCAATCACCCCAATCTGCCTCCTGCGCCCGAAATCTACCCCAGCATAATTTAAAAAAGTGGCAGACCTTTAAAGAATATTGTAAACAAGACGTCGTAGTGGAGCGCGAGATTAGAAAAAAACTAGAAGTCTTTCCTATCCCAGCGCCTGAGCAAAAACTCTGGGAGCTAGACCAAAAGATAAACGATAACGGGGTAAGAATAGACGGGCAATTAGTAGAAAATGCAATTGAATGCGCTGAAATATATCACAAAAAAAGACTAGCTGAAGCCGCCTCCCTAACAGGACTAGCTAATCCTAATAGCCCTGCCCAGCTAAAGGACTGGCTCGCTGCGCAAGGTATAGAAGTAATTAGCCTTGCAAAAGACAAAGTAAAAGAATTATTAGCCACAGAAACGGACCCTAAAATCATCAGAGTATTAGAACTTAGGCAGGAAATGTCAAAAACATCCGTTAAAAAATATGAAGCCATGGATAAAGTAGTATGCAGCGATGGGAAAATTAAAGGCATGCTGCAGTTTTATGGGGCAGCTACAGGCAGATGGGCAGGTAGAGTTATAAATCCCCAAAACCTCCCAAGAAACGAGATAGAAAGCCTTGATCTAGCACGCCGTCTCATAAAGTCTAAAGATTATAAAGAATTAGAATTAACCTTTGACTCTGTGCCAGATACCTTGTCCCAATTAATTAGAACAGCCTTTATCCCCTCACCTCATGCTAGATTTATCGTGTCAGACTTTTCTAGCATTGAAGCAAGGGTAATCGCTTGGCTAGCAGGGGAAAAGTGGAGAATAGATGTCTTTAACGACCATGGAAAAATATATGAAGCCTCAGCATCAGAGATGTTTAACGTACCACTAGCAGAAATCACCAAAGATAGTGAGCTGCGCCAAAAAGGTAAAATCGCAGAACTAGCCCTAGGGTATCAAGGTAGCACAGGCGCACTTAAAGCCATGGGAGCATTAGGCATGGGACTAGCTGAAGAAGAATTAAAACCATTAGTAGATACCTGGAGAAGTTCAAATCCAAAAATAGTAAAGCTCTGGCGCGACGTGGAAAATGCAGCCATAAAAGCAGTAACAGAAAGAACAACTATTAAAATACAGTTTGGACTTAAATTTAGCTATCAAGGTGGAATTTTATTTATCACCCTACCCTCAGGTAGAAGCCTTGCTTATCTTAGGCCAAGAGTAGAAATAAATAGAAAATTTAATACAGAAAAATTAACCTATGAAGGAGTAGTCCCAGGAAGTAGAAAATGGGGACGAGTAGACACCTATGGAGGTAAATTAGTGGAAAATATTATTCAAGGCCTTGCAAGAGACTGCCTAGCTATAGCCATGTTAAGGCTTGATAAGGCAGGATATAAAATAAGCTTTCACGTCCATGATGAGGTTATCCTTGATGTTCCAAAGGGGACAGGCTCAAAAGAAGAAGTAGAAAAAATCATGGCAAAAAGTATTAGCTGGGCACCAGGTCTTCCTTTAAACGCTGAAAGCTTTGAAACAAATTATTATATGAAAGAATAGCAAATTTCTAATTATAAGATATTATTCCGCCCAAAAAAATAAATAAGGAGTAGATAAAAATGATAGATCCTAAAAAAATATCTCAACAAGCACACTTAGAATTAAAACATGACTTTTTATTAAATATTGCAACAGGTAGAAGCCGCAGAGAAACTAATTGGAAAAATATAAAAATTATGTGGTCAGAGTTAGTAAAAAGGTTAAGTAAAACACACAGAACCCATGAAACCGTTAGCGAATATCAAAACGCACTAAAAGCCAAAAGAGATGAAATAAAAGATGTCGGGGGATTTGTCGGAGGAGCTTTAAAAGAAGGCCGTAGAAAAGCAGAAAATATCATCGGAAGGCAAATAGTAACTCTTGATGCTGACTTTGTCTTAGGAGATTTATGGGCTAGATTTGAGGTAAAAATAGGCTGTAGCGGGGTAATGTACTCGACCCACTCCCATACCCCTACTAGTCCAAGGTTAAGGTTAGTAATCCCTCTAGTAAGGCCAGTAACACCTGATGAATATCAAGCAGTATCTAGAAAAATAGCAGAAGACCTAGGAATAGATTTTTTTGATGATACAACATACGAACCTCATAGATTAATGTACTGGCCCTCGACTTCTATTGATGGAGAATATATTTTTAATTTTTTAGATGAAAAATGGCTAGATCCAGATGAAGTACTAAATAGATATGATGATTGGACAGATTCATCTTTTTGGCCTGAATCATCACGCACTAATCTTGAGCGAAAAAGACAAATTGATAAACAGGAAAGTCCTCGTGAAAAAAAGGGAATAATCGGAGCATTTTGTAGGACTTATAAAGTTACAGATGTAATAGATAAATATCTTAAAGAAATTTACACCCCTAGTATTGATCCAAATAGATATACCTATATACCTGGTAGTTCAGCTAATGGGCTTATTATCTATGGGGAGGGGGACTTTGCCTACTCACACCATGGCACAGACCCGATAAGTGGGAGACTGTGTAATGCCTTTGACCTTGTGAGGATTCATAAATTTTCCTATTTAGATAAAAAAGCAAAAGAAGATACCCCTATGGCAAAGGTGCCTTCATATCTTGCTATGCAGCGATTTGCTTTAAAAGATATAGAAGTGAAAAAACGAATTGTTATGGAAAAAGGGGCAAGTAAAGAAAATTTAACTAATGAAAATTGGCAGGCAAATCTAGAGATTAATAAAAATGGTGAAATTAAAAATAGTTTAAAAAATTTAATAACCATTATTCAAAATGACCCTAAATTAAAAGGAATTGTCTTTAATGAATTAAGTGATGGTATGGAAATCAAAGGAAAAGTTCCTTGGAAACACCCTAGTAAATGGTGGAGGGACGCAGATGATGCTCAGCTCATTAGTTATATAGATATGAATTATGGATCATTTTCTATAAGAAATTTTGATATTGCCGTGACAAAGGTAGCAGATGATAGGTCATATCACCCTATTAGAGAATATTTAGAAGCCTTACCTGCATGGGATGGGGTAGAAAGATTAGATCAAATATTAATTGATTATTTAGGTGCAGAAAATAATGATTATGTAAAAGCAGTAACTAGAAAGGTATTTGTTGCAGCAGTTGCAAGGGTATATAATCCAGGAATAAAATTTGACTGGATGCTCGTTTTAAGCGGTGAACAAGGAATAGGAAAAAGCACCTTAATCCAAAAGCTTGCAGGTGAGTGGTTTAATGACTCTCTAAGGCTATCTGATACCAAAGATAAAACAGCAGCTGAAAAACTTCAAGGATACTGGATTTTAGAAATAGGAGAGTTAGCTGGAATGAGAAAAGCTGAAGAAAATGAACTAAAAAACTTCCTCTCCTCACAAAATGATGTCTATAGGGCAAGCTTTGGTAAAAGAGCCACCCCTCATCCAAGGCAATGTATATTTATAGGGACAACAAATGAAAAAGGATATCTAAGAGATGCTACTGGAAATAGGAGATTTTGGCCAGTAAAAGTATATCGGGGAAAAAAGAAACCTTGGAATATAACTAAAAATGAAATCGAACAAATCTGGGCCGAAGCTCTCCTAAAATATCAAGAAAGTGAAAAACTTCAGCTATCAGAAGAGCTAGAAATATATGCAAATCAAATGCAAGATGAAGCCCTAGAAGTAGACGAAAGACAAGGAATTATTGAAAACTATATGGAAATGCTCCTTCCAGATAACTGGAAAGACATGGATTTATTTGCTAGAAGGGAGTATATAAATGAATACCATAATAAAAATAGTATCATTCCAAAAGGCACAAATAAGAGAAAAAAAATATCAGTAATCGAAATTTGGTGCGAAGCTTTTGGCAAAAATAAGGCAGATTTAAAGAGAGCAAAATCCTACGAAATAACTAAAATGTTACGAAGAATAGAAGGATGGGAGCAATCAGATAAATTAGCAAGCGGTGGAATTTATGGAAATAGAAGAATATGGAAGCGAAAATCATAACAAGAATTTTTAGTTATGTTTTAGTTATCGTTAAGTTATTCACCTTAAGCCCTTACATACCAAAGCATTAACTAACTACAATAACTAAATAACTATAATCCTATATAGAGATGATATGAATATGGAGAAAACAGCAAATTTCGCATACATGCATATACGCGTATTGCGTATAGGGAAATTTGGGTTTAGTTAGTTATTTAGTTATTTCCCTTTTTTGTGCAGAATTTGTCGAAAGATTGCCCCCGATAATACGGGAATGTTCGGTTGACACGCACGGACTAAAATACTAGAATTGAAATGTATGGAAAATAGGGCATAAAAAAGGTAGAAAAAGAAGGAATGTGGGAAAATTAGGGAATTGACTGAAGAATGGCGAAAGAATCAGAACCACAAGACGCAGCATAAGAATTATTAAGAAATGAGTTTGTTATGCAATATATAGATTTACTCAACTACTCGAATTTTTCGATGAGTTCAAAATGATATGATAAACTATTTATGAACCTGTAAGAATTGCTTACAAGTTCAAATAAGAAAGAGGGTGAATTGCTTGGAAAACATTAATCAATTTGTTCTTTATACAGGTGATGATGGAAATGTAAAACTCCAGATATTTTTAGAAGAAGAAACACTATGGTTATCTCAAAAACTCATTGGCGAGTTGTTCCAGGTAGAATCTAACACCATCAATTATCATATTAAGGAAATCTATAAAAGTGGTGAATTGGAAGAGTTGGCAACTACTCGAAAATTTCGAGTAGTTCAAAAAGAAGGCAACAGAGACGTTTCAAGAGATGTTGTTTTTTATAATTTAGATGTTATCATTGCTGTTGGATATAGAGTTAATTCAAAGCGAGCTACTCAGTTTAGAATATGGGCAACTAAAGTATTAAAAGAATATATGATTAAAGGATTTGTCTTGGATGATGAAAGATTGAAACAAGGCGAAAGAGTATTTAATAAAGATTATTTTAAAGAGCTTCTTGAAAGAGTTCGTTCGATACGTGCCAGCGAGAGAAGAATCTACCAACAGATTACAGATATCTTTGCTGAGTGTAGTATTGACTATGATCCTAACTCAGAAATGACAAAAGAATTCTATGCAACAGTTCAAAACAAATTTCATTATGCTATTACAGGAAAAACTGCTGCTGAGATAATACATTCAAAAGCAAACAAAGATGAGCCTAATATGGGGCTTTTAACATGGAAAAACGCACCTGATGGCAGAATTTTAGCATCAGATGTAAAAATAGCTAAAAATTATCTTTCTGAGAAAGAAATTAAAAGATTGGAAAGAACCATCTCATCTTTCTTTGACTATATAGAAAACATCATTGAGAATAGAGAGACTTTTACCATGGAAGCTTTTGCTAACAGTGTAGTGCGCTTCTTAGAATTCAATGAATATAAGATTCTCACAGGAAAAGGAAAGATTTCAAAAGCACAAGCTGATCAGAAAGCATTGAATGAATACAAAGAGTATAACAAGCATCAGCCAATACATTCAGATTTTGATAAGCAGATAAAAAAATATTTGGAAAGCGGTAGTTATAAAAAAGAATAAGTGGGATATTTAATAGTATTCGAATTCGAACAAATTAAAAAATGAACTATCAAGGAATCCTTGACAGTTGGAAAGGAGAAGTTTATGTACAGTGATACAAGTAAATTATTAGTATGGCAAAGATCACATGAGCTGGTCTTGAATATATATGAAGTCACTAAAGACTTTCCAAAAGACGAGCAGTTCGGCTTGACTTCACAAATAAGAAGAGCTGCTGTTTCGGTTCCTAGTAATATTGTAGAGGGAAAAGCAAGGGGATCTAGCAAAGAATATAAACGATTTTTGCTAATGGCACGTGGTTCTTTGGAAGAAACAAAGTATCAGCTGCTATTAGCAAAAGATTTGAAATATATAGATGAAAAGAAATATAAGGAAGTATTGAACTTAGCAATGGAAACAGGAAGACTTTTGGCTGGATTGATTAAGTCTTTGGGTTGAAGTTTTTACCTTTCCAACTTACCAACTTTCTACTTTCCAACTAAATTGAAGGAGGCTCGACTAAAATGTCTAATAAAATCTGGCTTTCATCTCCCCATATGAGCGATGAGGGATATGAAAAAGAATATATAAAAGAAGCATTTGATACTAATTGGATTGCTCCTCTTGGCACGAATGTAAATGAATTTGAAAAAGAACTTGCTACAAAAGTTGGTAGTGGACATGCTGCAGCATTAGTATCCGGAACTAGTGCAATTCATTTAGCACTTAAAGCTGTTGGGGTTAGTACAGGGGATATTGTCCTTTGTCCTACCCTTACTTTTTCTGCTACTGCAAATCCCATCATTTATCAAAATGCAACTCCTGTATTTATCGATAGTGATTATGAAACTTGGAATATGTGTCCAAAGGCATTAGGGGCAGCTTTTGAAAAGTACGGTGATAAGGTGAAGGCTGTTTTAGTCGTGCATTTATATGGCCTATCAGCTGATATGGATAAGATTATGAAGATTTGTAATAAATATAATATTCCTGTTATAGAAGATGCAGCTGAGTCTTTAGGAGCACTTTATAAAGGACAACCTACAGGAACGTTCGGTAAATTTGGAGTATTTAGTTTTAACGGAAATAAGATTATCACGACTTCTGGTGGCGGGATGCTAGTTTCTGATGATGAAGAGAAGATTAAGAAAATAAGATTCTGGTCTACTCAAAGTAGAGATCCAGCAAGGCACTACCAACATAGCGAATTAGGGTTTAATTATCGTATGAGCAATGTCGTGGCTGGTATTGGGCGAGGACAGCTTAAGGTGTTAGACCAAAGAGTGGAAAAGAAGAAATATATCTTTGAATATTACAAAAAAGAGCTAGGCTCTCTTGAGGGTGTAGAATTCATGCCTATCAATGACTGGAATGAGCCGAATTATTGGTTAAGTGTTATTACGTTGAAAGGTAAAGTTAGACCTCTTGATGTAATGGAGGCACTAGAAGCTGAGAATATTGAATCAAGGCCTGTCTGGAAGCCAATGCACATGCAGCCATTTTTTGTTGAGTATGATTACATCGGTTCAGATGTAAGTGAGAAGCTGTTTGAAAATGGGGTGTGCTTGCCAAGTGATACCAAGATGAATGATGAGGATCTTGAGAGGATTTGTGGTATTATAAAGGGGCTTTGGTCTTAAGAAGAAGTAGGTGGAAATAGATGCAAACTGAGATTAAACGGAATATAGGGATTAAGCCTGATAAGGGTAGGGTTTATAGAAGATTTATTAAAAGACCAATGGACTTCATTTTGTCTTTGATGGCCATTATCGTTTTAAGTCCGGTACTTATAATAGTTGCAATTCTTGTTAGGTTGAAGCTAGGTAGTCCAGTGTTGTTTAAGCAAAAGAGACCAGGGCTTCATGAGAAGATATTTACTATGTATAAGTTTAGGACTATGACAGATGAAAAGGACGAGAATGGGGAACTACTTCCAGACTCAGTAAGACTGACCAAGTTCGGAAAGATGTTAAGGTCTACGTCACTTGATGAGCTACCAGAGCTTTTTAATATATTAAAGGGCGATATGTCGATCATTGGGCCACGTCCTTTGCTTGTACAGTATCTGCCTCTATATAACGACCACCAAAAGAGAAGGCATGAAGTTAGACCAGGTCTTTCAGGACATGCCCAGGTAAACGGGCGTAATGCAATCAGCTGGGAAGATAAGTTCAACCTAGATGTTGAATACGTTGATAATATGAGTTTCATAGGAGACTGGAGGATTATCTTTCTTACTATTAAGAAAGTTTTTGTTAAGGAAGGTATTAGCTCAGATACATCAGTAACGATGGAACCATTTAGAGGAAGTAAACCTGATAATTGAGATAAATATAATTTAGAATTTCTATAATCATCCATTTTTTATTTCAGAGGGGAATGTACCAATAATGAAAGATAAGTTAATCATAATAGGTGCCAGTGGACATGGAAAGGTTGTCGCTGACATCGCAATAAAAATGAATAAGTGGCAAAGCATAGCATTCCTTGATGATGATGAGTCTATTAAGACATCTATGGGATTAGTAGTCATCGGCAAAACTGCTGATGCTTTTACATATAAAGATAATGCTGATTTTTTTGTGGCTATTGGAACCAATGATACAAGAGAAAGATTACAAGAGAAGTTGATAGATGAAGGCTTAAATGTGGTAACTTTAATTCATCCAAGTGTAATTATTGGAATTGATGTTGAGATTGGGATTGGAACTGTAATTATGGCAGGAGTTGTTATTAATAGCTCAAGTAGAATTGGTAAGGGTTGTATCATCAATACAAGTTCTAGCTTGGATCACGATAATATAATTGAAGATTATGTTCATATTTCGCCTGGAGTTAATTTAGCTGGAACGGTTAAGGTTGGTAAGGGAAGTTGGATAGGAATAGGAAGTACGGTAAGTAATAACGTGAACATTTGTAATGGCTGTAAAGTAGGTGCAGGTGCTGTATTGGTTAAGGATATTACTGAACCTGGGACATATGTTGGGGTTCCAGTTAGGAAGAAAGATTAAATTATATTGATAGGAGAATTAGAAATGAAGATATTATATGTTGCGAATGTTCACAGGCACTTTAATGCCTTTCATATCCCCTATATCAAGTGGCTTAAAGATAATGGTCATGAAGTTCATGTGGCTGCAAATGGGGAAGAAGTAGTGCCAGAAGCAGACAAAAAGTTCACAATAAATATTGATAGGTCACCATATAAAGTAGCGAATATTGGTGCTTATCGAGAACTAAAAAAAATAATACAAGAAGAAAAATATAATGTAATTCATTGTCATACTCCTATGGGTGGTATTATTGGTAGATTAGCTTCAATTGGCCCACGAAAAGAAGGTATGAAAGTAATTTATACATGTCATGGATTTCATTTCTGTAAGAAGGGTCCAGTTATTAATTGGTTGATGTATTACCCTGTTGAAAGGTTTATGGCAAAATACACAGATGTAATAATTACGATCAATAACGAAGACTACCAATTATCTCAAAAATTTGACATTAGTAAAAAGTATTACATTCCAGGGATAGGATTAGATATTGAGAAATTTAAGCGTTGTTCAAAGGATGAAAAACCTATAAAAAAAAGAATGGATATAGGGGTTCAGAGTGACGATGTATTATTAGTTTCTGTAGGAGATTTGACAAAAAGAAAAAATCACCAAATTGTTTTTAAGGCAATTGCAAAGGTTAAGGGATTAAAAATTAAATATGTATTGTGTGGACAAGGAGATCAACGAGAATACTTAATGACTCTTGCAAAAAAGTTAAAGATTGAAGATAAAGTAATATTTCTTGGTCATAGAAAGGATGTTAAAGAAATATTACGAGTGTCTGATATTTTCATTTTTCCATCTTTATGGGAAGGTTTAGGGATAGCGGGAATTGAAGCTATGGCGGTAGGATTGCCAGTTATAGCTTCGAGTAGACATGGAATAAAGGATTATGCCATTCATAAAGAAACGGCTCTGTTATGTGATCCACTAAAATCATCAGAGTTCAAAAATTCTATAATGGATTTAATTAATAATGATGTATTAAGAAATAAATTAAAAAAGAATGCTTTTGAAACAATTGAAAAATTTGATTTATCCAATTCAATGGAAAAAATGATTGAAATATATACTAAAGAATTGTAAATGCTAACGAAACATTTGTAATTCTAAATACCGTGTATAGGGGAATAATACGATATGAAAAAATATGTCATTTATATAGGAACTATTTTTTTGCCCGATAAAAATGCAGCAGCGCAAAGGGCAATCATGATAAGTAAATTGTATAAAGAAAATGGTTACACTCCTATTATTATAGGCGCTTGTAAGGATATAGATAGTTCAACTGCTATAGTAGATACTTATGCAAACTATTTCGGATTTGATACATACTCAATGGCATATCCAAGATCTAATGTAGAATGGTTAAAGAGATTAGTAGATATCAATCCAATACTAAAAGTAATAGATGAATATGGAGAAAAAAATATTCACTCACTTGTTATCATGGACTACATGTCTATAGCTCTTTGGAAGTTAATGAAATATTCAAAAAGAATGGGAATTAGATTTGTTATAGACACTGTAGATTGGTTTAATAAATCAGAATATAGATTTCCTAAAAATATAATAAAAGACATTGATACTTCTTTAAGGATGAGATTTATTCATAAAAAAGCAAATTATATGATTTCGATTAGTAAATATTTATATAATTATTACAAAGGTAAAGTAGAAAATATAGTTATAATACCGAGCATTGCAGATGTAAGAGATTGTAAGTGGAGTCAACTTTCGGGTTATAAAGAAAATGAATTTCTTACTTTAGGATATGCAGGAGATCCAGGTGAAAAGTTCGAAAGGGAGAGATTGGACTGGTTGATCAAAATAGTCTCACAAATGAACAAAAAGGATAAAAAGATCAAGCTTCTGATGGCAGGTGTCAATAAAGAAAAAATAGCTAATAACTTGCCTCACTTAAAAAGTATTATTGATAACGATGAGTTAATAGTTTTCTTAGGTAGAATACCACATAAAGATTGCCTGGATATGATAGCAACATCTGATTTCAGCGTAATAATAAGAGAAAATACATTAGTAAATCTAGCTGGTTTTCCAACTAAATTAAGCGAGAGTTACGCTTGTTCAACCCCTGTTATTACAACCCCATCAAGTAATATATCTGATTACGTAATAAATGCTCAAAATGGCTTCTTAACTAAAGAGATTTCATTTGAGTCTCTCAAAGATTTAATTGAACAATTACATGAACTAAATTCTAAAAGTATTAGTGAAATGCATGAAACAACGAGAAGAATTAACAGGCTTAAACTTACAAATTTCACAAAAGATATTCAGAAAGTAATAGAATAGAGGACTTTATATGAGAATATATTATTTGCTATTATTTTATTTTATATTTATTTACTCATTAAAAAAAATAAAAATTCCACTTAACAGAAACACCATAATTTACCTATATGCAATACCTATCTTTTTAATTATTGCGCTGAGAGATTTTTCTGTAGGGACAGATACTTTTATGTATCAAATAATGTTTGAACGTTCTATATTTAATCTAAAGCATTATGGAACAGAGATGCTAAGTTTAAGAAAGGAGCCATTATTTTGGTTAACGGCAGCTATTATTCAATTCGTTGTAGGTTCTGATAGAGTGTATTTCGCTATTATGGCTTTAATTATGATTTTTTCACTATCAATTTTTATTATTAGGCATTCGAAATTTCCGATGATTAGCTTTTGGCTGTATGTTACCTTGGGATATTTGGGACTTTCTATGTCTGGGCTAAGACAAATGCTAGCCATATCTATAACTTTCTTAGGGTTTAAGTATCTTATAAATGGAAATTGGGTCAAGTATATTATAACTATATTAATAGCCGTAATGTTTCACTTCTCTGCTATAGTGATGATTCCAATTTATTATTTAAGAAAAATTCATTTGAATAAAAAGGGTAAAATAGGTATTTTGTTTGTTTCTGTAATTCTAGGATTTCTAGTGAAAGATATAATTCTCAGATTAATATTTTCATTTAATGTGATGTCAAGATATAGTGTTTATGAAAGTAGTGTAGGCAATGTGCAAACTAATCCATTAGTTGTAGTTGTAGCTCTAGGAATATCTACGGTTAGTTTAATTTTATATCAAAGAAATGCTGGCAACTTAGAGGATAAGTTTAAGAATTCTTTCGATATATTATTTATTATGTCATGTCTCAATATTATAACATTAATTATCTCTCTAGACTTAGCGATTGTTAGCAGGGTGGGGTATTATTTTTCAATATGCAATATAATTCTTCTTCCAAATGCGATAGCAACGATTAGAGATAAATGGGTGAGATTACTTATGATTTCAGGTGCATTAATGATTTCTCTCTCTCAATTTTTAATATCTACACCGGGTGATTTCCTAAGGATAGATAACTACAAGTTTTTCTGGTAAAAGAATAGAAAGGTGGAGGCTAAGATGTATAAATTTTTAAATACTAAGACGCTTTTAATCACAGGCGGCACAGGATCTTTTGGAAATGCTGTGATGGAAAGATTTTTAAATACAAACGTTAAAGAAATTCGTATTTTTTCGCGTGATGAAAAAAAACAAGATGATATGAGAAAGCTATATAAGAATGATAAATTAAAGTTTTATATTGGAGACGTAAGAGATTTAGCAAGTGTAAAGAATGCTATGAATGGCGTTGATTATATATTTCATGCTGCAGCCTTAAAACAAGTACCTTCATGTGAGTTTTTCCCTCTAGAAGCAGTAAAAACCAATGTATTAGGTACAGACAATGTACTTACTGCTGCGATAGAATGCGGAGTAAAAAAGGTTATTTGTCTTTCCACGGATAAAGCTGCTTACCCAATTAATGCTATGGGAATCTCAAAAGCAATGATGGAAAAGGTAATTGTGGCCAAAGCAAGAACAGTAGATCCAGAAAAAACCTTAATTTGTTGTACTCGTTATGGAAATGTAATGGCCTCTAGAGGATCTGTTATTCCTTTATTTATTGACCAAATAAAAAATGGACAACCTTTAACAGTTACAGATCCTAACATGACAAGGTTTTTAATGAGCCTTGAGGAAGCTGTGGAACTTGTAGTATTTGCCTTTGAAAACGCTGAAGCAGGAGATATCATGGTGCAAAAATCACCAGCCTCCACAGTAGGAGATTTAGCACAGGCTATGCTAGAACTATTTAAGGGTAATAATGAGATTAAAATTATTGGAACTCGTCATGGTGAAAAGCTATATGAAACACTTCTTACAAAAGAAGAACATGTAGTAGCTCATGATATGGGTGGATTTTATAGAGTTCCTGCGGATAAAAGAGACCTTAACTATGATAAATATTTCGTAGAAGGTGATCAAAAGTTATCATCAGAAGAAGAGTACAATTCACACAATACTGAAAGGCTTAATATAGAGCAAATTAAAGAAAAATTATTACAACTTGACTATGTAAGAGAACAGCTTGAAAGTTGGAATAAATAATGAAGATATTAGTTACAGGAGCCAAAGGTTTTATTGGTAAAAACCTGATAGCTGAACTTAAAAATAGAAAATACGATGATATCTTTGAATGTACCCGAGATACAAGTCAAGTGGAGTTAGAAGGGTATTGCAAAGAAGCAGACTTTGTTTTTCATCTGGCAGGGGTGAATCGTCCTAAAGAACAATCAGAGTTCATGGAAGGAAACTTTGGCTTCACTTCTGTCTTACTTGATATGCTCAAAAAGTATAACAATACCTGCCCAGTGATGATTTCATCTTCAATCCAAGCTGAGTTTGATAACCCTTATGGTGAGAGTAAAAAGGCAGGGGAAGATTTATTATTAAAGTACAGTGAGGAAACTGGTACAAAAGTATTAATTTATCGCTATCCTAATGTATTTGGTAAATGGTGTAAGCCTAATTATAATAGTGCCGTGGCAACATTTTGCCACAATATAGCGCATGATTTACCGATAAAAGTGAATGATCCAAGTGTAGTGATGAATCTTGTTTATATAGATAATGTAGTAGAGGAATTAATTAATGCCCTTGAAGGTAGAGAAAATAGGATTGATCAATTTTGCGAAGTGCAGGTAGTACACACTATAACTTTAGGCGAAATCGTTGATTTAATCTATTCCTTTAAAAAGAGTAGAGAAGAACGCTCAATTCCGAAAATGTCAGATGAATTTACCAAAAAGCTTTATAGCACATACCTAAGCTATTTACCAGAGGATAAATTTAGTTATGATCTTAAAATGAATATTGATAATAGAGGATCTTTTACCGAGTTCATTAAGACTCCAGATAGAGGACAAGTTTCAGTTAATATATCTAAACCAGGTATCACAAAAGGAAATCACTGGCACCATACGAAGAATGAAAAATTTCTTGTGGTAAGTGGTAAAGGAGTTATTCGGTTTAGAAAAATCGATTCCGAGGATATTATAGAGTACTTTGTAAGCGATGAAAAGATGGAAGTTGTGGACATTCCAACAGGTTACACACATAATATTGAAAATCTTGGAGATTCCGATATGGTGACGATAATGTGGGCTAATGAATCCTTTGATCCTAAGAAGCCGGATACTTACTTTTTGGAGGCATAGAAGATGAAGAAATTAAAAGTGATGACAGTTGTAGGGACTAGACCGGAGATTATTAGACTGTCAGCTGTTATAAATAAATTAGAGGAATCAGAAGCAATTGAACATGTATTAGTTCATACAGGGCAGAATTATGATTATGAACTTAACGAGGTTTTTTTCAAGGATTTTAATTTAAAAAAACCAGATTATTTTCTGAACGCGGCAACGGGTACAGCGGTAGAGACAATCGGAAATATTCTAGTAAAGATTGATCCTATTCTTGAAGAAGTTAAGCCCGATGCCTTTCTTGTATTAGGTGATACAAATAGTTGTCTTTGTGCAATTGCGGCAAAGAGAAGACATATTCCGATTTTTCACATGGAAGCAGGCAATAGATGCTTTGATCAAAGAGTCCCAGAGGAAACAAATAGAAAAATTGTCGATCATATAGCAGATATTAACCTAACATATAGCGATATTGCAAGAGAGTATCTTTTAAGAGAAGGTTTACCTGCAGATAGGATTATTAAGACAGGAAGCCCTATGTTTGAAGTGCTTAATTCAAGAAAAGAAGATATTGAAAAATCAGATGTACTTGAAAGACTAGGGCTTGAAGAAGGTAAATATTTTGTCGTATCTGCACATCGAGAAGAGAATATAAGCTCAGAACAGAATTTTAGGGATTTAGTAGATAGCTTAAATACGATTGCTGAGAAATATCAGATGCCATTAATCGTAAGTACGCATCCAAGAACTAGAAAAATGATTGAAGTAAAAGGAATTGAGTTTAATCCACTAGTAAAAACTATGAAACCACTTGGATTTAACGATTATGTGAAACTGCAAAAGTATGCAAAGGCGGTATTAAGTGATAGTGGGACAATTAGTGAAGAATCATCCATTCTTGGATTTAGAGCACTAAATATTAGACAAGCCCACGAGAGACCTGAAGCGATGGAAGAAGCTTCAGTGATGATGGTGGGATTAAAGAAAGAAAGAATTCTTCAGGGATTAGAAGTGTTAGAGACTCAAGAGAAAGATACATTGAGATTGGTAGCGGATTATAGTATGCCTAATGTTTCAGATAAAGTGTTGAGGATTATTTTATCTTATACAGATTATGTAAATAGAGTGGTTTGGGGTGAAAAGTTAGGCAACCAAATTCAAGCAAGGGGTTTGCATAATGAGTAAAATAATGGTTATTCATCATTCTGGTGATATAGGAGGAGCGGGAGTAAGCTTATTTAATACAATACGTGCAATTGAACAATTAGCTGATGTAGTTGTATATTGTCCTGAAGATCCTTCAAAGTTTAAGGATTTTTTAATTTCAAAAGGGATAAAAACCAAAACATATAATTTTCCCTTAGGTTCAGTATATAACTTTAGTGGTGGTCCATCTATCTGCAATCCTACATTCACTAAAAAAATAATTGACATATTTAAGTATAAAAATATTTGGAAAGAAATAATCAGAGAAGAGAGTCCGGATTTAGTTTTAGTTAATTCAAAGATTTTAGCTTGGTTTTCAATCATCACTAAAAAATTGGGAATTAAAAGTATATGTTATGTTAGGGAAACGAAAAAGAAAAACCCACTTAACATTTTTAATTATCTCACTAAATACTTTTTGAATAAGTTCGACAAAGTAATTTTCATTTCTAAATATGATGAAAAGGTAGAAGGTATAGATAAAGAAAAGAGTGTAGTTATTCCTAATTTTGTGGATTTTGATAATTATAAAAGCAAGAAAAACAATGATGAGACTTTAGAAAAGTTCAACATACCAAATGGAAGATTTAATATACTATTTGTGGGGGGGATGGCAAAGTTAAAAGGGGTTGATATTGCGATTAAGTCTATAGCATTCTTAAAAGAACACGAGATCAACTTAATTATTGTTGGTAACCCTCAATTTGCATATATTTCGTCAACAAATATTTATTTTACTTTCTATAATTCCCTAAAAAGGCGATATGAACGTAGCATTGAGAAAACCATTTTAAAGAACGGTATAGAAGACAAAATTTTCAAAATTGGCATACAGCATGAAATGGTTGAGATATATAAAATCTCTGATGTCTTAATTTTTCCAGCAACCAAGCCACATCAAGCTCGTCCTGCATTTGAAGCAGGATCACAAGGAAAACCTGTTATAATGCCAGATTTTGAAAATACAGTAGAGTATGTTAAGGATAATGTGAATGGTCTGATATTTAAAAAAAGAGACGCTAGAAGTTTGGCTAACGCAATTAAAAAGTTGATTGACAATCCAGGGCTTGCTCATGAATTAGGTAGAAAAAATTATGAATTAACTTTACAAAATCATACAAGAGAAAAATCTGAAACTATGTTAAGGAAAGTCGTAATTGATATGCTAACGGTAGATTTAAAATAGAGAATGGAGAAATGATATGCAAATATTTAAAAATTTAATTCATAAAAGAGATAAAATAGCAGTCATTGGGCTTGGTTATGTAGGGATGCCGATAGCAGTTGCTTTTGCTAAAAAGGTGGATGTAATAGGGTTTGATTTAAATGAAAAGAAAATTGAATTATATAAAAACGGCATTGACCCAACTAATGAAGTTGGTAACGAGGAAATAAGGAAAACGATGGTAGAATTTACAGCAGATGAATTAAAGATTAAGGAAGCAAAGTTCCATATAGTTGCTGTACCCACACCAATCAATTCCGACAAAACACCTGATTTGTCTCCTGTAGAAGGTGCTAGTAGGATTGTAGGTCGAAACTTAACTAAAGGCTCTATTGTGGTATATGAGTCTACTGTCTATCCAGGTGTAACTGAAGATATATGTGTACCCATATTAGAAAAAGAATCAGGCCTAACGTGTGGAGTTGATTTCAAGATAGGCTATTCTCCAGAACGTATTAATCCAGGTGACAAGGTGCATAGACTTGAAAATATTATAAAAATAGTTTCGGGTATGGATGAGGAAAGCCTTGAAGAAATAGCCAAAGTGTACGAGCTAGTAATAGAAGTAGGTGTTCATAGAGCCGGATCAATAAAAGTAGCTGAAGCAGCAAAAGTGGTTGAAAATAGTCAACGTGATATAAATATAGCTTTTATGAATGAACTCGCAATGGTATTTGACCGAATGGGAATTAACACAAAAGAAGTTGTTGAGGCAATGAATACAAAGTGGAATGCGCTTGGTTTTACTCCTGGTCTTGTTGGTGGTCATTGTATAGGCGTGGACCCTTACTACTTTGTATATGAAGCAGAGAAGCTTGGTTATCACAGTCAGATTATTTTATCAGGACGAAAGATTAATGATGGTATGGGTAAGTTTGTGGCAGATGCAATAATAAAAAAACTTATCTTGGCAAACAAAGTAGTAAGACAAGCTAAAGTTGTTATTCTAGGTTTAACATTCAAAGAAAATACACCTGATACTAGAAATTCAAAAGTTGTAGACATTATTGATAGTCTTAGAGAATATGGAATAGAACCAATCATCGTTGATCCAGAAGCTGATGCTGATGAAGCTAAGCATGAGTATGGTATTGATTTAGTAGATATTAAAAACGTTTATAATGCTGATTGTCTGGTGTTGGCAGTGGCTCATGATACTTTTAAAAAATTGAGCTGGAATGAAATCGATGCTTTATACGGAAACTTTGAGAATAAAGATAAGGTATTAATAGATGTTAAGAGTATCTTAGATAGAAAAGAAATTGAAGAAAAAGGATATAGTTATTGGAGACTATAATTGAAATATCGAGGAGATATAACTATGAAGATTGGATTTGTAAGTACTTGGTTTGAGAGAGGCGCAGCTTATGTTACTAAGTCATATATAGATGTGCTAAAGAATAAACATGATGTCTATGTATACGCTCGAGGCGGAGAAGAGAATGCTAAAAATGATCCAAAATGGAATTTAAGTTATGTTACCTGGGGATTAAATTTATTAGGAACAACAATAAACAAAAATCATTTTTTTAATTGGGTTAAAGAAAGTAGACTTGAAATTATTTTTTTTAATGAGCAAAGAGATTATAAGATATTAGCTTTACTAAAAAAAGAATTTCCAAATATTAAAATTGGATCATATATTGATTATTATAAAGAAAATGAAATTGAGAACTTTTGGATTTATGATTTTCTAATATGTAATACTAAAAGACATTTTTCTGTTTTTAATGAGCATCCTCAATGTTATTATGTCCCGTGGGGCACTAATATTGATTTGTTTAAACCAAGCTTTGAACACGATGGCCAGGAATTAATTTTCTTTCATTCGGTAGGAATGTCTCTAAGAAAAGGTACTGATATACTGCTCAAAGTTTTTATTGAAAAAGAACTATATAAATACTCTAAGTTGATAATTCATAGTCAGTTAGATTTTGAAAAACACTTTGGTTATTCATGTCATCAATTGAAGGATTTCAATATTGAACTCGTTGAAAAGACAGTGGGTGCACCAGGATTATATAGTGTAGGGGATGTGTATGTATATCCTACAACACTTGATGGACTAGGTTTAACAATTTATGAAGCATTGTCATGCGGTCTTCCAGTAATTACAACGGATAATGCGCCTATGAATGAAATTGTCAATTCTGAGATTGGTTTTTTGGTTGAAGTCGAAAAATATTACTCGAGAAGTGATGGATATTATTGGCCACTATCAATATGTAGATTTGATTCCTTATATGAGGGGATGAAGTACTTTATTAATAATTCTAAGACTTTAAAATCGCTAAAGGAAAATGCGCGACTCTTTGCTGAGTTAAATCTTGATTGGAACAAAAACAGTCAAACTGTTAATGAGATATTCGAAAAAACAGAAATCATAACTAATCAATCTGAAGCAGATAGAATCCTAAAAATGCACAGAAAAGAAATCGTATTAAAAACAAGAGAAACTATCTATAGCTTAATTCCAGATAGATTAGTAAACTTATTGAGGATGTCTAAATTATAAGCATAAAGAAACTAAAGAGAGCTTATCCTGAAAAGCTTCTTGCTTTTTTAAAATTAACCAAAATGAATTAAGAATTGATGAAAGGTGTTTGGGGATTAAAGGAAAATGGGTTAGAGACAGGAGGCGTATTATGAAGAAATTTGAAATTGATGTGCCAGTGGTATTGTTTTTATTTGTGAGGCCTCATACCCTAGAAGTTGTGTTTAAGAGGATTAGAGAAGTTAAGCCGAGCAAATTATTTCTGATCTCTGATGGGCCACGAAATAAAATAGATGAACAAAAAATATTTCGGTGCAGACAAATAGTAGAGAATATTGATTGGGATTGCAAAGTGGAAAAAATGTATTTTGATACAAATCAAGGAATGTATGTGACTTTTAAGAAAGCCTTAGATTTTGTATTTTCTCATGTTGATAGGTGTATTTTTTTAGAGGATGATGTGGTGCCATCTAAGAGTTTTTTCTATTATTGTGAAGAATTACTAGAGAAATACAAGGATGATCTAAGAATCAATAGTATATGTGGAATGAACCATAGGGACATATATGAAGATACCCCTGATGACTACTTTTTTTGCAAAACAGGTTCAATTTGGGGCTTTGCTTTTTGGAAAAGAACTTATGATCTATTTTATGATTTTGAATACGGAGATAGCAAATACTATCTTAAGAATATAAAGCTTAATGCAAGGTTGTACAAGAACTTTTGTGATTCACTAGAAGGCTATGTAAACGATTCAAATTTCAATGGTCACATACCTGGGCCTGAGTTCTTTTTTGGGTTGAATATTTACGCTCAAAGTCAATTAGTCATAGTACCAAAGAAAAATATGGTCTGTAATATAGGATATGGTGAAGGAAACACTCATTTCTCTGATGATATTAGAAAGCTACCTAAAGCTGTGCAAAAAATGTTTAATATGAAGACATATGAAATAGACATGCCAATTAAACATCCTAAATATATAATTGAAGACAAAAACTATGAAAAGCTACTATATAGAATGATGGGTAGGAGTGTAGCGGTTAAGATATTTAGAAGGATAGAGGTTTTAACTAGGAAGATATATTATGACACTGCTAAAAAATTCAAAAATAAATAATAGTTTAAGTTCACTAGGAGGTGCCGTAATAAAATGAGCACTGAGATAAACAATAAAAATCAGTCATCGCGGCAAATAAAGTACGGTGCCTTAATGTCATATACAGCTGTATTCGTAAATATTATTGCAGGTATGCTGTTTACACCTTGGATGATCAGGCAAATAGGACAAGCTGATTATGGGCTATATGCATTAGCGCTATCAGTAATTATGTTTTTCACTATAGATTTTGGTTTAGGAGAGTCAGTATCACGATTCTTATCCAAATACAATGCAGAAAATCAAGTTGAGAAAAAAAGGGATTTCTTAGGTGTAACATTTAAGCTGTATATAGTAATTGATATGATTATATTTATCGCCTTATTAACGGTTTTTTTGTTGGCAGATACAATTTATTCAGAGTTAACTCCTGAGGAACTGGAAAAGTTTAAAATAGTTTTTATTATAGCTGCTTTCTATGCCCTAGGATCATTTCCATTTCAGCCTTTAAATGGTATCCTTATTTCTCACGAGAGGTTTGTGTTTTTAAAAGCAATGGATTTATTTCATCGGTTATTAACAGTAATAACAATGATTGTAGTTTTGCTATTGGGTTTTCGTTTATACGGATTAGTAATTGTTAATGCGCTTACCGGATTTATAGCTATAATCCTCAAAATACATTATATATTTAGAAAAAATAAAATGTTGGAAATAAATTTTAGTGCTTGGGACAAAAGATTATTAAAGGAGCTTTTTTCTTTTTCAATATGGATAGCTATTATTGTTTTTTCTCAAAGGTTTATATTCACCATTACACCTTCTGTACTAGGCGCCTTTTCAGGAACTGCTGAGATTGCAGTATTTTCTATTGCATCAACTATGGAGGGCTATGTTTGGATGATAGCTTCAGCATTAAATGGATTGTTCCTACCAAAGGTTACAAGTTTACTATTAAATAAAAATGCTTATGAAGAAGTAGAAGCTCTTATGATTAAAGTTGGGAGAATTCAACTGATAATAGTTGGATTATTATATGCAGGGTTTCTAACTCTAGGTAAAGACTTTGTTGAATTATGGCTTGGGAATAATTTTTCCAGTGCATACATTATAACATTATTATTAATAACACCATCACTTGTAGTATTAACACAACAGATTGCAAATACAGCACTTGTAGCTAAAAACTTAGTTAAATATCATTGTTTTGGTGTGGTAATTATGAGCATGACTAGTATAGTACTTTCAATAGTTCTTTCACCAAAACTTGGAGCGACTGGAGCAGGAATAGGTATTTTTATTGGTACCATTCTAGGTGGGGTAGTGGTGATGAATTTAGTATATTCAAGAGTTTTAAGGATAAATCTAGCTGTATTCTTTCGAGAGTGCCATCTAAAATTATTCATGCCAATAGTTTTAACGATACTAATTGGGTTTTTGGTTCAACTATACTTTCCTTTAGGTGGGTGGGTTGGATTTTTGATTAAAGTGACCATAGTTAGTATATCGTACTCAATATTAATCTGGAAATTAGGGCTGAATAATTTTGAAAAAGGTTTATTTTTAGGAATGGCTAATAATATTGCAAACAGTATTTATAAAAATCGTTAATTTGCTTTATGTTCTAGTTGAAATTGGGGAGGTGCAAGATGAATAACAGTTTTTATTCTAAAGAAGAACTAATTGGTTTGGGATTTTGTGAGATCGGAAGTAATGTACTTATTAGTAAAAAGGCTAGCATATATAATGCAAGCAAAATTTCTATTGGAAATAATGTAAGGATTGATGACTTTTGTATACTAAGCGGGACAATATCAATAGGAAATTTCATTCACATTGCTGCCTATTCGGCATTATACGGAGGGGAATGTGGAATTGAAATTAATGATTATTCTAATATATCTTCAAAAAACTCTATTTATGCAATAAGTGACGACTACTCTGGTATGTCAATGACAAATCCAATGATTCCTGATAAGTATAAAAAAATCTATGGAGAAAAGGTTGTTTTTGAAAAACATGTAATAATTGGATCAAGTTGTGTTGTTTTGCCAGGGGTAGTACTAGGTGAAGGCAGTTCATTTGGAGCAATGTCTCTGATAAATAAAAGTTCGGAACCTTGGACAATAAATGCAGGAATACCCTTCAGAAAAATTAAAGATAGAAGTAAAGAAATACTGAAGCTTGAAGAACAATTTATTAAGGAGGTAGGTGAAAAATGCGTAAACCAATCCAAGTAACCCAATCATCAATGCCAGAACTTAATGAATATATCGAAGAAATTAAAGAATTATGGAACAGCCGTTGGCTCACCAACATGGGTGTCAAACATAAAGAACTCGAATCACAACTCATTAAATATTTAAATGTTAACAATATAACCTTATTCACTAACGGCCACTTAGCACTTGAATTTATTATAGCAGCACTAGGTTTAACAGGAGAAGTAATCACCACGCCTTTTACTTTTGCCTCAACGACTCATGCAATCGTAAGAAATGGCTTAAAACCTGTATTTTGTGATATTAATCAAGATGATTATACAATTGATGTCAATAAAATTGAAGGCTTAATTACTGAAAAAACTACGGCAATTATTCCCGTTCATGTTTATGGCAATATTTGCAATGTTGAAAAAATAGAGCAAATTGCAAAAAAACATAATCTAAAAGTAATTTATGATGCAGCTCATACATTTGGGGTTAAAGTAAATGGACAAGGCGTAGGATCTTTTGGGGATGCGTCTATGTTTAGTTTTCATGCTACCAAAGTATTTAACACCATTGAAGGTGGGGCTGTCACCTATAATGATCCTTCTCTTAAATCAGTCCTAAATAATTTAAAGAATTTTGGAATTACGGGACTAGAGACAGTTGAATATATTGGTAGTAATGCAAAAATGAATGAGTTTCAAGCCGCAATGGGAATTTGTAATCTGAGGCATGTAGATGAAGAAATAGCTAAAAGAAAAATTGTTGTGGAAAGATATATTGCAAATTTAAAAGGCTTAATAGGAATAAAATTATCAGAAGTACAAGAAGGCGTAAAAAGTAATTATGCCTACTTCCCTGTAGTTTTTGAGGGTTACAAGAAAACTAGAGATGAAGTCTTTGAGCAATTAAGAGCACATAATATTATGGCAAGAAAATACTTCTATCCGCTTACAAATAGCTTTGAGTGTTATAAAGGTGAATATAATGTGGAAGATACACCTGTAGCTAAATATATAGCAGAAAGAGTTTTAACCTTACCCTTATATGCAGATTTAAGCTTAGAAGATGTAGATAGAATTTGTGAAAAGATTAAAGAGATAAGGGGGAAACGTTGTGAAAGGAATTATCCTCGCAGGTGGAAAGGGAACAAGGCTTTATCCAATGACGAAGGCAGTATCAAAGCAGTTACTACCAATATATGATAAGCCGCTTATATATTATCCACTATCGGTGCTTATGTTAGCAGCAATTAGAGAGATTTTAATTATTTCTACGCCAGAAGATACACCTGTATATGAGAAATTATTGGGAGACGGATCATCTTTGGGGCTAAAATTCTCATACAAAGTACAGGACAAGCCTAGAGGATTAGCAGATGCATTCATACAAGGAGAAGATTTCATTGGTGATGACAGTGTATGTCTAATTTTAGGTGACAATGTTTTCTACGGTCAAGATTTAACAAAAGTACTAAATCAAGCAACGGCTGCCAAAGAAGGTGCAGTTATCTTTGGCTATCCTGTAAAAGATGCTAGGTCATTTGGTGTTGTAGAGTTTGATGAAAATCGAAAAGTACTTTCCATAGAAGAAAAACCAGAGCATCCAAAATCAAACTATGCTGTTCCAGGTTTATATTTCTATGATAATCGAGTGGTAGAGATTGCGAAGAATATTAAGCCATCAGCTCGTGGTGAAATAGAAATTACTTCAATTAATAATGAATACTTAGAAAAGAAAGATCTTAATGTTGTTCTATTAGGGCGTGGTATGGCATGGTTAGATACAGGAACACCTGAAGGAATGCTTAAAGCTGCAGAATATGTAGAAGCGGTTCAATCAAGACAAGGTTTTTATATAGCATGTCTAGAAGAAATAGCTTGGAGACGAGGTTTTATTGATGATAGTCAATTAAAAGAAGTCGGTGAAAGTTTAAAGATGACGGAATATGGACAATATATCTTATCATTGTTAGAAGTATAAGAGAGAAATGCGAGGTAAAATAAAATGAAAACAATACTAGTAACAGGTGGCGCAGGTTTTATCGGAAGTAACTTTGTAAACTTAATGCTTAATAAGCATCCAGACTATAAAATCATCAACATAGATGCTCTTACATACGCTGGGAATTTAGAAAATCTTAAGGATATAGACGGGAACGCTAATTATGAGTTTATCAAAGTCGATATCAGAGACAGAGAAAAAATTGATGAAATTTTTAAAAATAATGAAATAACTTCAGTTGTTAACTTTGCAGCAGAATCACATGTAGATAGAAGCATTGAAGAACCAGAAATATTCTTAACAACAAATATCATTGGAACTCAAGTTCTCTTAGATACAGCTAAGAAGTACTGGAAAGTAAACCCAAATGATAAATATTGTAAAGAATACAAGCCAGGAGTTAAATTTCTTCAAGTTTCTACTGACGAAGTTTATGGTGCCTTAGGTGAAACAGGTTTATTTGTAGAAACAATGCCCCTTCTGCCAAATAGCCCATATTCAGCTTCTAAAGCAAGTGCTGATTTGATTGTAAGGTCATATAATGAAACTTTTGGATTACCTATGAACATTACAAGATGTAGTAATAACTATGGTCCATATCAGTTCCCGGAAAAGCTTATTCCTCTTATGATTAATAACTGCCTTAAAGAAAAAGAACTTCCAATATACGGAGATGGCATGCAAATCAGAGACTGGCTTCATGTATCAGATCATTGTACTGCTATAGACACGGTGCTTCATAAAGGTAAAGATGGAGAAGTATATAATATCGGTGGAAACAACGAAAAAGCTAATACCGAAATTGTAAAACTAATCATTAATACACTAGGAAAATCAGAGAATCTTATAAAATACGTAAAAGATCGCCCAGGGCATGACAGAAGATATGCTATAGACAACACTAAGATAACAACTGAGCTTGGGTGGGAGCCAGCATACACATTTGAACAAGGAATTAAAGAAACAATAGAGTGGTATTTAGATAATACACAGTGGATTGAAAATATCATTTCAGGGGATTATGCTAATTATTACGATAAGATGTATTCAGGAATAGATGAAGTTGCAGCAATTAAAGAATAGACATATAAGACGAGCATCATCCCTGTCACTTAACGTATTATTTAGTGAAAGTAGTAGAGAAGGAAGTAGAATCTTTGGCTGAGGTTGCTGCTGGGAAAGACATTTAGAGGATCATTAACAAGACGGGCATTTAAGTTTGGAATCAGAGATTAATATATTGCCCGTTTTATTTTTTAGATAGACTTGTCGGGACATTTTGTTGATGGGAAGTTAATGCAGATAATATTACAAGATAATTAGTTGAAAGTAGTCATTTATTAATGGAAATTGTATTGTTAAAAATTGGAGGAGACTTTATGATGAATGGGCAAAGTTATGCAGTTGAGATTGAACACATTATTAGAGATGTTTTTTCATGTGATAGATTTGGCTTCGGAGGTGTTGCTAATTCTGACTTTATAAGATCGAAACCTTTCATTGCTATTATTGCAGCTTTAGCATATCAATTTGCAGTAGCTGGTGAAAATCAAAGAGGTCAGATTGAAAATTTTATTGAAGACAAATCATTCTATTCAGATTTTAGTATTGATGAACTTCTTTCGTTTGAAACATCAGAAAAAGTAATTGATGGAATAAATGTAGATATTGGATTTCTGTCTGGTGGAGAGGCAATAAAAAAATTATCAAGGATTTTAGAGAAGTTATTAAGTGATAAAGAAAAGACGCGCATTTAAGTTTGGAAGCAGAGATGCATATATTGCCGTTTTATTTTCTAGATAGACTTATCAGAATATTTGGGTTAAAGGTTGAAGTGAGGGATTGTCAGGTTGACATGAGTACAAATCTTTATACCAGAATTATGACATTTATAAAGAGCAGGTCAACATCTGTAGAAAAAGGGGCGGATGAACATTGAAATCAGTTTTAGTTGGAAATGGGATAAATATTCAATTTGGTGGGATGGCTTATTCCAGCAGTTTTATAATGAAAAGGGTCAAATATAAAGCGGAAATGGATGGATATGATGAGCTCTTTAATAATTCTTTAACTAAAGTAGATATTATGGGAATTTTGAACGGTTTTGTAAGTATTTCAAATGATATAGTAGATAATAATTATGATGATTATGTAAAAAACGCAGATGAGAGGGATGCCCTTATTGATTACAAGAGAAGATATGGTAAGATTCAATCATCGCATGAAATTATGTTAGAAGATTGGTTCTTTATTTTTCATATGTTCTTCTTGAAGAATAAAGATATTTCTGATAACGCTACTTCTTCAAAACAAGGGTTTGAAAGATTAATATTAGATGCCATTTATAATGATGGAGATATTCAAAAGCTACATACTAAAATGAATAGGAAAGTTAAGGGGTTCTTTAATAGATTTGATAATATTTTCACACTAAATTATGATAACAATCTAGAAAGATTGACTGGAAAAGATGTGTTTCATTTACACGGTGATTATTCAATATTACATAGTAGTGAAAATCTGGATTATGTTAGTGGATATATTAGGGAAAACATGAAAAAAAGAGTTGTAATAAACGGGTATGAACACTGTTTTTGCAATGCGTTACTCGATTATAGTGGAAAATTAAAACTGAGAAATGCTGATCTTAATCACATGTTAAATATTGATTCAGAAAAATATCGTTTTAGATATGGGATGGATCAAAACTGGAAGAATGATCTATTAGGGTGCAAATCAGATAAACCAAATGAATATGAGATTATTATGACCAAAATTAATAATCCAGGTTTGAAAATGGCATCAGACTATTATTTTGACAAATTAAGAAAAATCGAAGGGGAGTTGCATATTTTGGGGATGTCTCCCAATAACGATGATCATATATTTGATATCGTTAAAGAAAATCAAAAAATCGAAAAAGTTTATTTCTACTATTTTTCAGAATCTGAAAAACGTAAGGCGGAGGAAAGTTTTCCATCTGAAATTTATGAATTTAAGAGTATGCTGAAACTATGGTCAGATTTAGGATGTGAACAAAAGAAATATAAATGCAATGTCTGATGATTCAATTACTAAAGAACAAATAATTAACGAAGTGAATAGTATTCCTCAATTTGAAATGGATAGGCTTTGTATGTTGGTTAAGACGGATTTGATAAGTAGGAACCATGACAATAGAAGTACTGATTTAGCAGAATTTTCTAAGGCAAAAGCCAGTGTTAGTTACATTGCTTTGAAGGAAGGAATATTACCTTCTGTTTTGTATATGGTTTATGTAATGAATTGGAATAAACGATAAAACTGACTTGATTATGAATATCTATGAAGGTATCCTTGCTAGGCACTTAACTTATTACAACCACGAATAAGATTAACCAGATCCTTCGATGAGGCCTCACATACATAACCTAGGCTATACTATTGAATTGGAGGTGATTGTATGAACTTGTGGGAAGTCTATGATAAAATTGATGGGTATTTAAATCAAAAACTACTTACCATTCCTCCATATCCTTGTGTTTCAGGAAGTAAGGTTCAGGAATTATTAGACTGCTTAGAAAATCCAGATCCAGCTTGGGGTGGATTAGATGGAGAGATTTTAAGGATGGTAATTCATCCTTGGCAAAGAGCATATCAAGTTGAATATAAATATAGGCCATCAAAAATATTTACAGGTTCTATGAAAGTGATAGAAAGTGCTACTTATGATCTAATGATTGGTAATTACGTCTGCTCATATCTAAGCTTAGTTCCGGTTGTTGAAGCGGTATTAAGACAGTGGGCTACTGAAAAATCTGATGAAATTGAATCATCAAATAAGAATGGCGATTTCAAGATAAGCGTCTTTTCAAAAAATCTAGTCAGTTATTTAGAGGAAAAGAATGAGCAAAGAAAGTCAAACCCTAAGTTTCAAAAGTGGGTAAGCAATCAGATTAAATATTTTGAGTTTATGATGGATAAAGTCTTTTATCTCAGGTTTAAAGATTCGGAAGAAGGTGTACAGAGAGAGTTTAACAGAAATAGAGTTTTACACCTTTTGGACAACATAGAAGATACTAGAGTTTTACGGGATAATAATACAAGAATTTTTTTGTTGCTGGATATTATTGCTGAGTTATATTTGTGCTTAGATGATAATCTTTATGTTAAAAACACTTTTTATGCTGATTGTGAAGATAATATTGATTTTAATTTGAGATGGAAGACCTATCTCAAAAATGAGCTAGAATCTATAGGTTTTACAGATATGAATATAATACGGTTTGCATTTTTAACCAAAGATGAAAAGGTGTGTTTATCTGAGGAGAAAAAGAAGAAGTTTATTGAGCAGCAAGAACTTCGGATAAGGCTTTTGGAATCTAGAAATTTTAATGGGGAAAGTAAGCACGATGAGAAGTAAAAAAAGGATGGATAAATCATTACGCAAACAATCGCTAACAACCTTTGCTAAAATTACAGGCAATATAATAAATTAAGGGGTACTGTAAATAGCGAAAGAAGTTAATGAAATAATCGGGATGTTATCATGAAATAATACCCTTCATTTACAAAATCTATCACAAGGGGATGGCGTAATGATTAAGTTGAAAGAGTTTATAGAAAATGAATACGGTTCAAAAAAAATGAAGCTTCAGAATCTATGGATTTGTTTTTTTCTTGTTCCATTAATACCTTATATAAATTGGGTTATCAACAAGAACACTTACGGTTTCATTCTTGATTTTGCTTCCAAGTGCGTGATATATTTCATAATAAGCACTATTATATTGATATTGAGCGCAACACTTTTTAGTAATGGAAACGACAATAAATTTGTTAAATTTCTACTTACCATAATTGTTTGTATTTCCTGGGTGACAACATTTTCATTTCTAATTCCAATAGGCCTATTATTAAAATTTAACCAGTTTTTAGAGATACTATCACGATTTAAACTTGATGAGATAAAACTAGTGGTTTATATGGTAAGTTCAACAATTTCTTTATTAATTATTACTATATACCTTGGTGTAGCAATACCTCTTTACTCAATAATTGACCTATACTTTAGCGTAAGTTATATCTTTCTGCTCTTATTAATGGTATTATTCATACTGTCATTCAACACAATGAGTAAGTGGATGTATAAATTTTATATTATCACTACTAAATCCTATCACTCCAAAAGACAATTTTTACAGGCCTATTTTCAAAATTACAAAGAAAAGAACATAGTCCTTTTTTTGATTTTTTTACTTGCAACCTTATATATTTATTCTCAGAAAAATCAAGATGATATTATGCAAGCAAGCACTGCTTCCATCGCGACAATAATTCTTCTAGACGCACTAATTGATAAATGGAAAAACAAATTTCATAAAACTGATATGGAATATAGGTTCGTCGAGTTCCTAAGTATGGATATTCAAATAATCAATTCCCAAGTTGAAAGTAGTAATTTTACAAATATTAATCTGAAACTAAAGCCTAACGACCATATTGAATTAATGAGACACTTAAGTATCACTACTACAAATAGATCGTTCAAAAAAATAATCGGTATCTATGAGACTTTAATATCAGAGTATCAGCCGTATGATAGATTTACTGAAAATATATTTGATTTGGAATCGAAAATCATAGCTTACATTATTCGATGTAATTGACAGTACTGTTTTTAGTACTTTTAGATAGATTTGTTTCTTTAAAACTTAAGGTATAGATTTATTTTCAAGTGGATGTAGTTTTTTTAGAATACTCTCCTTAAGTTCTTTGTATAACATTTAGGTTACAGTCCACCCTTTCTTTACAAGTATTTTAACACCTATATTAACTTACAATAAACTTGGGGTTTTGGTAAAGTTACTTGACAATCTAGACTTATTATGAGAAAAAAATTTAAATATTTTTCCATTCAAGGAGAAAAGGTAATAATAGTTCTTAGAAACCGCGAGATGTTATATCTAAACCCAGAATGTTCTACAAAAACCTTTGGGAAGTCTTTGACTTTTTACACCTAATGGAAAACGGTGCCAGCCACCTAAGTTATTAACCTATTTAACATTCCGACAATTAGATATAGTTATGATTCCATCAGATAATGAATACCTTTAAAGAGTACAAGCCTAATATAGTAGTAAATTTAGCAGCCCAAGCAGGAGTACGTTACTCTATTGAAAACCCAGATGCTTATATAGAAATTAATATCCTTGGGTTTTATAACATTATTGAAGCTTGTAGATATAATCCCGTAGACCATCTAGTATATGCTTCCGCTAGATTTATTACAACAAGCAGTAGATTTTAAGCCAGAAACTTCTATGGAAGAAGTCCTGCAGAAGTTTGTGGAGTGGTATGTGGCTGTTATGGGGTGATAACTCATGAAAAATAGTAATAAAATAAATAAAGCTTTATTAGCAAGCACTTATGAAATTGAAATGGATTTAATTAAAGATTGGGATGGTCATCTGAATGATAGAATGCTAAAAATGGGTTATAAGCCTAAAGAGGGAGGATATAATTCACTTGATTATCATAAGGCTATGAAGAAATTAATTTCAGTCCATCCAAGAAAAGTGCATTACTCTAAAGAGTTTTCATGTCCTGATGAATGCAAAAGTGCTCTGAATAAATTAATTGCAGATATTGAAAATGGGAAGAACTTATTACCATACATGAGCAAACAAGTAATTAAACCCACGAAAAATGATGGACTGCTAAATGACTGGAATATTCACCACTTTCATTTAAATGAAGAATATGAGAAGGATACTATATTTATTAAAAGAAGTGATTGGTTGTTATTGGCCTTTGTTAATGAAGAAGGCATTTATTGTCTTGATGTCTATCCGCATAAAAAACCCTATTTGTGGTCTCATATTAAGATGATAGAGATTATCCATAATAATTGGCCAGAGCTTATAGAGAAGAATAAATTAAAAGGTGTAGTTGGTTTAACTGAGAAAATTGATGATAAAAGTTACTCGGTGCTAAGAAAAACTAATTCAACCACTCTCGTAGAAATAGGTGAAAATAAGGTTTATGGCTTAATAGGTGGTGGTTATGCAAGCGATGGAAGTTCAATAGAAGCTGTTAGGACGTCGGATTATTGGTATAATTATATAAGAAAAATTGAACTTTATATTTTAGATGAATACCAAAACTTTAAAAGACAGATGTTACCATTTGATTCGTGTAGCATGGATAAAAAGTTAGAAATAAAATTGCTGACACTAACTGAAGAAGAATTGATTCTTTTAGAAAAACGACGCAATGTTATTATCAAGGTAAACTATAACAGTGGAAACATTAGGATGTGTAAGCTGAGTAGTTTATTAGATGAGTTTTTATATGATTCTTGGGAAAATAGGTTTACATACAAGTTGATATTATAAACTAAAGGTAAGCGTCAACGAATTTCCGCCTAGAACCTATTAAACTCCTTTGCTAAAATTACAAGAAACAAAATAATTAAGAGGCTCTTTTAATGGTAAAGTAAGTTAATGAAATTAATTGGGAAGTTATCATGCGAAAATACTCTTCATTTAAAGGGGTATAATTAATTTTCGCCGAGAAAATCTAATCAGACCCCACCAATTATAGAAGAAAAAAATTAAAAACTGAAATTAAATCAATCTTTCATGCTATATCTTTAATAAAGAAATTGGATAATAGATGTTAAATTTTAACTAATTTGGTATGGTATATTTAGTTTGTTACATTTAATTCTAACCCCGTTTTAGAATCCCATTTACTACTAAGACCTAATTTTGTAATTATTTCATAAGTAAGAGGGAAATAATTTATATTTTTAGAATTAATAACGGGGTACTCAGAATTAAAATTATCCCCATCTATAGTAATTGTTTTATTTACTTTTTGAATAGTCGCATTTTTTCCCCAATAGGAAGTGCCAGTTTGAAAACTAGGAGTAAATGGTTTTGATGTTGGAACAGTTGATTTACTATTAATTATGATACTATAAGGATTGTCCCATGTATACGTAACATTTAGATAAGTCAAAATATCATAAGTTAAAGGCACATATGTAATGTCCTGGTAAACAATGGGGGGATATTCTGCTGTGCTAGTGTTTATATTAACCCCATTTAATTTCACTGGAAAGTTAGGGACTTGAGCCTTTATTGAATTATTATTAATAGCATTTACATTAGAAGAACTAGATTTGTTGACATTACTGGAGATTGCTGGAACACTTTTTTGAAATCTACTAGAATATGGACAAATACCACCAGAATGAAGATGAGCAGGATATCCTCCGCAATGATAGTGATATGAACCAAGTCCACTTTTGTTTTTATTGTCTTTATGACCTCCTTGAGCGTCAGTTCTTCCTGAATGTCCTAATGATGGAGATGTCAGAAGCAGCAGAAATACGAGTACAATACTAAAAATTCTTTTTTTCATTTACAAGACCTCCTAATAATTTAAATAATAAATCCTTAGACATAAGCTATTTATCTAAAGATGTTGAACTTTAATAAATAATATTTATTAAAGTTTCATTTAACCTAAGTTATTGACTATACATTCAATAATTAACAAAACTTTACAAGTATATTAATATTCCTTCAATAATTCCATACTCCTTCTCAAAACTTTCGTCTTATTTCGACAAAAAAAGGGTGCTGTTTCTAAATGCTAAGGTATGGAGTCCTATGCTCAATCCAGGAAAAAGTCCTTATGCCTTTTTAGTGGCTGGGTATTAATGAATTCAAATAAGTTTAATGGAAATGTTCCACAAAAGCCCTACGCAATTAATTACAACACACCACACATTTTCTAAAAACATAGCTTCAGGAGCTTTTGCTTGTGTTGCTTTTTTTTGCCCACTATGTTTGGGTAACATTACTACATTGAAAGGAGGTGAGCAGTTATGCTTAAAGTTAAATATCCAGTAGGCAATAATTTATACCGAGCAATAGAATTAAATCTGAACACCTGATAGCCAGATAGGCGCTAATTAATTAGCCGTTATCTGGTTATTTTTTTTGTCTTTTTTTAGGACAAACCCTGCCTATTCCTTGTGCAGGCAAGTTACATCCATTACCAAAATAAATTTTTAGGAGGATTCACATGTTAAAAACTAATAAAGATATGAAAAAATTAGGAAGATTTCTTACAAGGACACCTAAGAAAGAGGATTTTACAGAATATGTTTACAGCTTTGTTGATGGTACTAAAGCCGTAATACCTAGAAGTGATTTAAGTGCAGAGGTAGATGAACTTCTGTATACAGAGCTTAAAAGAGAAACTAATAACAATGAAGTTCAAATAGAAAAGCACCGATCTTACGCAAAGGAGCAAGAAAGTCAAGATATCCTTCTTAACATGCAAGCCTCAGATGATGATGTAGAAGAAATGGTTCTTAAAGACCTTGAATCAGAGGCACTTCGTAAAGCTATCCAATCATTACTCCCAAGGCAGAAAAGAGTAATCTTTAAAAAGTATTTTTTAAATAAGACTAATACCCTAATAGGTAAAGAAGAAGGTGTCACAGAAGGAGCCATCAGAGCTACTTTAAAAAGAGCCCACAAAAATCTTCAGAAACAAATTCACAAATAGTTAGCCGTGCCAGGTACTTAACTTATTAACCTATTCAACATTCTGATAATTGTAACCGTCAAATAGAAGTGTAAGCAATACAGATTGCCAAGTAAATTTACTTGGTAATCTGCATTGCTTAGATTACATAATAAATGGGGTTGTATAAGCATACTATATGGACTTATTGTCTAATATAAGTAGGTAGGAGAAAATAGTTGAAAATCCAAAACATAGTCAAAAATTAAGTAAATGAGTATGTTTTTAAATCTATGAGAAGATAGAAAACAAGCAAGATAACTAAAATAAGAACGTGCTTAAGAACATACTCAAATAATAAGAACATAGTCAAATATTAGACAAATGACTATGTTTATGTGAAAATAAAAAACCTAATCGTGCCAGGCACTTAACTTATACTGTTTATCTTCCCTAGACATCTAATGAAGTTTATGTTTATTTTTAAAATGAGCATAACCAACCTATAGTTCAGGCATAATATAAGTAGGGACTATTTTGCATCGGGTATCTTTTAATTGTGTTTCATGCAGACTTAAGATAAAATTAATATATTATTTTTTAGATGGATGTGGCTATATGAAAGAATTTATGGAAGATGGAAATCTCTTTCCGGGAATACACTCTTATTCTTATGAAACATTTGAAGAGCAATTTGTTGCTGAATTTACAACTTCATCTACAAGAGGTGAAATTTATAAAGGTCTTAAGGAATGGTTGCGATTGTTAATGGATGTCCTATCACCAAGGTATATTTGGTTAGATGGAAGTTATTTAACAACTAAAATAGATCCAAATGATATTGATTTAGTTGTTTTTTATAGACCTGAGGATATCATGAAATTAGGTGAGGATGGAACAAGACAATTAGGAAATATTATAAACCAAATATCTTTAAAATATGATTGCGATGCTTATTTCTGTTATACTTTAGATCATTTATCACCAGAAGATGTCGCAGCTAAATTTAAGGGTCAAGAAAAAATTATGCAAACATATTGGATGGGTCAATTTGGCTTTGATCGTACTAGAAAACCGAAAGGTATCATAGAAATTAATAAAGAAGTAATAGAAAAGATGTTAGGAGGTGTTAAAAATGATATTGCCTCTGAATAGGGCTGATGAAAAACTTAAAGAAACTGAAACATTTATTAAGGAGGTTGATGAAATACTTAACAAACTGGAATTGCCTGATTTTGCTAAGGAAATTCAATTAAACTCATTAAATAGAAGAGCGGAGAAGATGAAAAAAGAGTGTGAAAAGGTTCAACGTACAAGTGAATCTGAAGAGTTAATATTAACCTTACATCCTAAAGATTTACCATCAGGTCAAATATCTGTAAGGTCTTTAACAACTATTTTAGGTGGTTTTCAAGATCTTTCAGATAGTATAGCAAATACTTTATATAATCAACCTAGTGAAAAAGGAAAGATACCTCAAGATATTTTGGAATTTAATGAAATGATATTTAAAGAAGCAAGAACAGGATCATTTATAGCTGTATTAGATTTAAAGCATACTTCCAAAAACTTGATTGATGAACCTGTTCAGTCTCAAACTTTAGCAGAACTATTTAAGCTTCTATCTTCATCAGATGGTGAAGAATCCTTAAGTGAGTCAATTTCATTTTTAGGACCTCGTGCATTAAGAAAATACTCTGAATGGACGAAGTCAATAAAGGACTTAGATACAACAGTAGAGCTTGCGTGGACCTCTTCATATAAAGGATATTCAAAAGTAGCTATAAATCCTGAAAAGGCATGGAATATTTATAAAAGACTAAGTGACTTCTCGCAATCATCAGAAGAAGAAATAATCTTAACCGGACGGTTAATGGGGGCAAATGTTAGGACGAAAACCTTTGAGATAAGTGATGAAAATGGGGAGAAAATCACAGGAAGAATAAGTAAAGATGCTCTTTCGGAAGTTGCATCATTTGTTCTTGATAAACCATGTAATGCTACATTGCTGAAGGTTATAACTAAAAGTAGTTCTAGAGAAAAGATTTCTTGGACTTTAAAATCTATAGTAGAAAACGAAGAAGAGATATAATTTATTTAATTTTAACACCGCCCATTATTGAAGTTGATAATGGGCTTTTTAGCATAGCTAATAACCCCAGTAACGTCGTTTGCCGTGCCAGGCACTTAACTTATTCCAATATTTCCGATGAATTAGGTATTTAAATTAAAGGTTTATACAAAACCGTTAAATTTAAAAGGTAACTGGGTATACTAAAAGTATCTAATCTAATTTAAGACAATATCTTATGAATTGAATAGATTCCAAAGAAATGAAGAACGGATTATACAAGGTTTTATATATAGTATATTTAATTTAAGCTTTATAATAATATGATATAATTCTTAATATATATATTTTAGATAATTAGAGTATTTATAATAGATTTATAATGTGATTATTCATGGGATTGGAGGGATAACATGAAATTAGAAATAAAGAACATAGGGAAGATAGAAGATATCAATGAACTGAGAGAAAAAATCCTAGAAATTTTGGAAGTTTCAAATGATAGGATTTTAAGAAAATTGATAATGGATAGAATGAATTCGGAGTTTAATGGACAAATTAATAATATTTATTTTCCTGGGGAAGAGGGAAAAATAAAATTAAAAATACAAGATGAAATATATAAAAAATTAATGAGACCTCTTGAAAAATTACAAATTGAGAAGTATAAGAATGATTAATTTAAACCTAAAGAAATTGCAAAGAGGCAAGAATTAAATAATTATAAGTTAAGTAAGAATGAGGTTCAAGAAAGTGGAAATTTTGATGACTTTATTAAAGAAATGGAAAATCTAGCTGATGAAAATATTGATTTTTTTGGATTAGAAGCTAGGTTTGGTAAAATATATTTAAATACTGTAAAAACCTATGACAAAGTTGAATTTGAAGATAAATTTGTTAACAAGTATTGTAAGTCTAGCAGCCCAAACAGGAGTGGAAAGATTACTAAATAACCCCCCGGTAAAATCGGAAGGCAGTGCTGCACACAGGGTATTTAACATCGGCAACAACTCCCCTGAGACTTCCATTGAAGAAGGACTGCAGAAGTTTACAGATTGGTATGTGGGGTATTATGGGGTGAAGTAAAACCTAGGTTAGACGATTTATTCTAAGTGAAAGGATGTTTTAAAACATGAACATTCTCGTAACTGGCGGAGCCGGCTATATCGGCTCACACACACTTGCGTAGAGTTACTCAAAAATAACCATTCCATTATCATAGCCGATAATTTAAGTAATAGCAAAATTGAAACAATAACTAAAATTAAAAAAATATCAGGTAAAGATGTTATCTTTTATGAGGTAGATGTGACAGAAGAAGTAGCAGTTGAAGAAATCTTCAAAAACCATAAAATCGACGGCATAATCCACTTCGCGGGCCTTAAAGCAGCTTAAACTCGTTTTAGCTTGTGCTTAGTTAAGGCAGGAAGAATTATTAGCAAACTGGACTTTAGCATTGAATAGTGAACTTCCTTTTAAAATAGACCCATTAAAATAGGGAGGTTGAATTTATGTATTTAGCCGTGCTAGGTACTTAACTTATTAACCTAAAGATAATCCATATAAGTACATCAAGAGAACGGGCATAAGCTGGAAACAGAGATGTCCGCTTTTAAACAAAGTAATTTACAAAGTATCCCATCAATAGGTGGATTAGTGTTGGATTATAATGTTATAAATATTAAATAAAAAGTAGTAATATTTATGGATTCTAGGATATAATATTAATATGGAACAAAAACTCATAGGAGTTTTTAGCGAGAGGGTGCCTGCACCAACTCGCATTTTTTGTGTCAAAAACTAAACCCCACTTTTTAGTAATGTGCGTAACTGTCAAAGATTTTCCTCATATGAAGGGGTTATATAAAACAGGATACTTCAAAGACCCAATAATTTTATATGACTATCAAAAAACTAGATCAAGCTCCTATAATAGATGAATTTATAGCCTATGTAGATAAAGAGATCTTGGGTGCAGTACCCAAAAGTCCATTAGGACAAGCCCTAGATTATACTAAAAAACTTTTGCCAAACTTTAAAACATTTTTAGAAGATGGAGCTTTAGAAATAGATAATAATGCATCTGAAAGAGCTATAAAACCATTTGTAGTGGGCCGCAAAAGCCAATGACCCAATAGTAGAAAAATATTTAATAAATAGGCTCCATTTTAAAACCCCAGTAGAAAGCAAATATTAACTATGCTTACTACTGGGATTATTGTATCATTTGATATTTGTTAATACTATACGTCAATTCGTTGACGCTTACAGAAAAACTAGTAAAATTACATCTTATATAATTTATTCGTAAGTGTTACAATTTTTCTTGACCAGGAAATAAAGACAAAAGAGTTGGTATAAATACCAACTCTTTTGTCTTTATTTCTTAGGGAAAAAGAATCAATGGGTCGAAAAAATTCGAGGTTCCATTGAGTATTTCCCTTTATTTATTATTTAGTATATACTATATATTAAGGTTATATTCATTTTTTGTCAAGAGAAAAATAAGGGGATAATAATGAAAAGAAAATTCAATGATAACAGGATTAAAAATAATATAAATCTAAATGAAGCGGGAAAATTTTTTATTCAGCGAGTTTTGGAAATTTTAGATCCAAAAACTATACCCGCCTATTCTATTAAATTTCTAAATTCACATATAGCCTTACAAGAATTATTAGATGTATGTGATAAAACAATGAAAGAAATATATAAACATGATCACCTAAACCCTGTAATAAAAGAAGTCAGGACTATCATTCTTAAAGATAGCCTATTAGATAAATATGCTACTGCATACAAAAAAATAATTATTAGTAGCTTGGATATAACAAACAAGAATAAAAACTTACTCTATAATAGACTTAAGTATCATATTAAGCATGCTTTAAATCATCTTAAAACCAAATACCTAGAATGGATAATATATTCCAGAAAGTTAATATTACTGTGAAGAAAGGTTCATATATTATTGATAATTACCATAAAGTTTTCGATTTGAATCGAAGATTAAAAAGTGACGAGTATTATATTATTGAAAAAGCATGCTCTTACGATTATTTTTCGGCAATAGATAACTCATGGGAAAACCTGGTCAAAAAATTTGATGTACTTTCTTTTTATGGTTATAAAATTCCTGAATTAATTATGGCTCCATTTTCCTTTGTACCAAATGTAAATTTAGTCATTCACAATAGAAATGTTGCCTTATTTGATGAAAAACCTCAAAATGAAGCTCCTGCAGATTTATTGGATCAATTTATAAAAATCGATAGACCTGATAGCATACCTATTATAAAAATAAAAAGGACCTTTGAATTTATTCGTATGAGTAAAGATTCTTTATCAAATGAAACAAAATTTTTAAATCAGTGGGTTGCATTAGAGTCATTTGTTAAATCTAATCATTACAGTAGTATTATTGTAAATATCTGCGGTGTTGTTCCTAATGTCATTTTTACAAGAAATATTTTTAGATTACTAAGGGGAAAAAAACGAGAATATTTCCCTTTTTTATAACCATCTTAATCATTACTTGAACAACCTATTATCAGAAATAATTTTTAAACTCAATAACAATAATTACGAAACAATTGATGAAATTTTCTCTGCTATGAAGGATAATTATAAAGCTACAATTGATGTTCTGGGTTCTATTAAACCAAAAGATAATTTAAATAGTTATATAAAACTTCTACTTAATGGAGCCTTGTTCTAAATGAATGTGATGACGGTGCCAGTCACTTAATTTACTTTGCTGAGACTGACTTTGTCGACAATCCAGTATCACTTTATGAGGCGACTAAAAGGTCAAACGAACTCATAGCTCATACCTATAGCCACCCGTATAAAATCCCAGCTACGACCTTTATTAGCGCCTTAGAAAAAGCCCTAACTAAAGCACTAGGAAAAACAGTAGAATTTGAAAAAAATATACGAACCCGTTAAACCAGGCGACGTCCCCAAGGCGTATGCCTCTACCGATTTACTACAAGAGTGCGTAGACTTTAAACCCCAGACCTCGATTGAAGAAGCGAAGATCCCAATTCATCATTTTGCATTCAAAGAGATTATGCATTTCTATGCAAAAAATTTAAAGCAAATAATGAGTTCCGGGCTTTTCTCTTTTGAAAAAGTGACTATAACCTGTCAACTTTGAAAGAAAAGGTCACAGGGGCAGGGCATTTATACCATTTAGAAGACATGTATGTTTAGAATTTCATCGGTAAAAGATATGATGTTGGGAATATATATATAACAAAAGAACTATAAAACCCTACAGCTGTAGTTAATGTGGTGAGAAAGGTTATCGAGAGTTATGAAAAGTTTTTATTGAGTTAAATAATTGGAGGAAAAATGGAGAGTATTAAAATATTGATAAATAAATTTATCGTTGCAATAGTAATGTCTTTAGCATTATTTTATACAATTGATATTGTCTTCGATGTATATATTATAATTATAGCAATTACTTGGATTGTAATTTTTTTAAACTTTAGCATATCAAAGAATGTAGAGTTTTTTGGTACTATAATAATTGTATATTTAGGTAATTTAATAACATATATTTTTATTAAAAATAAGATCTATAATGGGCTTTCAAAAGAAAATATCGAGGTTTTAGTTATTATAACATGTTTAATATTTCTTCTAACTATATCAAGAATCATTTTTATAGTAAATCCATTTCGTAAAAAACAAATAATAAAACAACCCCAAATAATGATGAAAAGAAAGAAAGATCTGGAAGGACTTTTATACTATATAGATGTATTTGATATAATTGCATTAAATGGTAGATGGGGAACGGGCAAATCTTTTTTAATTAAAGAATTAAAAAAGGAAGTAAATAATAAATATGAAATTATTGAAATTGATGTCTTATCATGTAATCTTAACGAGCTTCAGTTAATTTTAATAAAAGAAATTGAAGAGTTAATGTACAAAAATAGAATTATATCGAAGTACTCAAATAAATTAAAAAGATTTTTAGGAAAAGAGTCTGTTATTTCAAGGGTACAGGATCTAATTTTTAGTAAAAACCAGTCTTATTCTGAAACTATAAAAGGTTTGCAGAAAGAGTTAGAAAAGCTAGGTAAAAAAATAATAATTATTTATGAAGACATAGATAGAATAACTGATATCGATATTATTAAAAATATATTCGGAATATCTGAAAAGATTTCTAACGAAAAGATAAAGATAGTTTATCAATATCATGAAGATAATTTGAAGGAAATTGGCTTTACAGCTGATTATTTAGAAAAATATATGCCTTTTAAGATAAATTTAACTGAAATTAATTTCTTTGAAATATTAAGCTTTAAACTGAATGAAAAAAACTATGATAAAAGTATAATAGAAATCAAAGATTTTAATTTTTTAAAAGAAGATTTCCAGGGGTTCCGATATAATGTTTTAGTGAATGTCTTTAATATTAATAAGGAAATAAATTTAGTGGTAAGGAATATTAGTATCAGAAAGGTTGAGAACTTTTTATCTGAATTGGTTAAAATATTAACTAAAAATCAATATAAAGAGCATAAAGAAACAGTAATAGCTTTCTTTTTCTTAAAACATTTTATTCCAACGATATATGAAAAACTAAATATTGAAAAAGGACTGGTAGAGACAATTAAATTCGATTTAAACTCAAACTTTTATACCATTACAGAATTAATATCCTTGTTTAATTCAGGTAAGCTTGGTAGAGGAGATATAATCAATTTATTTAAAAATGAAGAAAATCAGATTGGTTATGGTGTTTTGAAGCTTTTTGATTATAAAGTTCTTCAAGTTATTAATGAAGAAAACTATATAGAACGATTAAAGTTAATATATGAAGAACCAATTAGAAACCTAAAAGATAGAGATAGTAATGAAAAAAAAGATAGATTAATTTGGAGCCTATTAGCACAAGGTAAATCTCAATTTACTGACTATGAATATGTAGGTAGGAAATTTATTGAAGAAGTACTAAATAGGCCTGACACTGAAATACTGAAGGCATATGAACAATTTAACAACAGTTTATTTTATAAGAATGATCAAGAAACTGACAATAGTACTATATTTAAAATGGGGGTTTCTTCATTTATAGAGTTATTTAAATCATTTAGAATTTTAGATGTACCTGATTATCACCAAGTGGGTTTAGTGAATATTTATTTTAAAGTAGAAAAGATAAAAGATATAGATGATGAGTTAATTCAAACCCTTAATTATTGTAATTTAGGAACAAAAAAGGGATATATTGGTATTTTAAATAATTTTAATAAACTGAATGTTATAGGAAATTTAAATGATGAAGAATGCTTTGCTAATTTTCTGAAAATGTATATTAGAGCTTTATCAAGTCTTGGTTATATAAATACTGGAGGGTTTTCTAACATTTTTTTTTATGAAAAGGTGATAGAATATAAAAAATATGTAATGAAAGATCTTAAAGGAATCATAGAAAAAATACATAAGGTAAAACACAAATTAAGTTTATTTTTAGAGTTAAAAGAATTGGATGATGAATTTAATACAATTATAATATTCATAGAAAAATTAATAGAAATAATAGATTGTAAATCTAAAGTAATTAAAAAAGAAAGAGGTCTTATTACAAGTAATATTTATAGTAGATATCAAAATCAAGAGGAATTCGACAGACTGGAAAGGGCTTCTAATGAGGGAAATAATTTAAAAGATGAAATAAAAAATAGTTATTTAAAAGGGAAAATAACAGCGTATGAAATTGAGAAGTTAATAGATAAATTGGATTAACGGTCTTTTTATTTATAAAAATATTTGTTGTAAATCAATGTGTGGAGGTGTAACCAATGACACCGAAGAAATCATCAAAGAAAAAGAAAAAGGTAGTTAAACCAGTATATAGATCTCTATCCGATTTAGAACGGTCGCGTACAGGGGGACAGGTTGCACTTTCTGGTTTTACATATCAATTTTTATATTCTTGTTACCTGATGCTATCTGAAAAAGATGAGAGTGTGAGTTTTACCCTTGAGGGGCTTGAAGATATTGACCGATACAAATGTGATGTTACATCAAATACGATAACTCATATTCAACTGAAATATTCTACACAAAGGCAAGATGCTAGTTTCCTAAAGGATGTACTGAAAAATTATTTGGAAGTTTATTTGCTGGATAATACTCACGATTTCAAACTTGTCTATGATTTTGATATTGCTAAAGGAAATCTAAATAAACTTGTCAATAACAATCTTGATGAGGCATCAAAAAAATATTGGGTCGGAATAATTGAAAAGATAATGGAGGAAAATACTCAGTGGAATTGGAGTGGTTTCTCAAGTAATGCTTTCTTAGGTAAAATAACTTTTGAGAAACGAGTTAAAGATGATCTTACATTGGAAATCGAGAAGCTCCTAATTGAGAGACATGATATTACAACAGATAATATTAGGTTGTATGTAAATGGTATAAAGGTTTGTTGTCTTGAAAAAATGGAATATCGAGAGAGTATAAATAGAAAAGAACTTGATGCAATAATACAGAATATTAATGACGACATTAGTAAGGGTATTGAGAACCCTGCTCATGGATGGATTAAAAAGGTTGACTTTAGTGTTCTAGAGGCTACAGATGAGAAGAGCTATTTTGAAGGTAAGAAAGCATCGCCACAGGATATTGCTTTGAAGTTACCGGTTAGACGTATTGATACTGAAAAAGAAGTTGAAGACTCCATAAATAGTAATAGAGTGACAGTGATTAAGGCTTCAAGTGGACAGGGGAAAACTACAATTGCCCTTCAAGTTGCATTGAACCTATCTAATGAGTATAACATTTATCAGTTGACATGGTGCAATGATGCTAAGGAACTCAATAATATTATTAAATACTTTAAGTCAAGAGTTAAATTAGGAGAAAAACCACTCATTATTATTGATAATTTAGATTCACAGTTGAGCGAGTGGAATAGATTAGCTCAGTTACTCCAAGAAGAAATAACATATAACTATAAATTACTACTCACAAGTAGAGAAGATGATTGGTATAGATATTCAGGTAATTTGAGTAATGTTAAATCACTTAGAACAGTAGAGATATCACTAAATAACCAAGAGGCTGAAGATATATTTTTTCAGTTAAAGAAGAGGAATTTGTTGCATGATACTGTAAGTGATTGGAGGGGTTCGTGGAAAAGAATAGAAGAAAAAAGACTTCTGATTGAGTATGTATATCTACTTACTCATGGTGAGATGATATCAGAAAGAATAAGTCAGCAGATATCAACAATTAGTACTTCAGAGAATGGTAGGATTAAGTGTGAGATATTAAGAATTGTTTGTTTTGCAGATGTTTGTGGAATTAGGCTTCCAGTTATGAAGATAATCCATAATTTGAAGGAACCTACTTCGAGTGATTATGGAGAAATACTTAAAAGTGTTGAAAATGAATTTTTAATTAGTATAGATGAAAATGAAAAGTTTGTTGAAGGACTTCATCCTGTCCGTTCAATGCATATAGTTAAAAGATTGCATGAGTTTTATTCCATAAATAATACCGCTATAAATGTGATTAAACTAACGGATTTAACATACTTGTCTAAACTATTTTCTAATTTGCCTAAATGGATTACTAATAGAGAAGAGATTTATGATGATATTGTGAAACTATGTGGATTGGAAAGGGAGAGACTTAATTTATTAATAATGACGTGTGAATATTATATTGAGCACAAACCCAGTAAATATTTCAACAAATATTCTATTAGGTCATGGTATAGCAAAAAGAAAGAGCAACTTATTATTGATTCAAGCACAGCATTAAACCAGCTACAGGAAAATTATGATGTGTCTTTTCCAGTAGATTATTATTCGGTAGGTATTCTCAAGCACTATCCAATAATAGCAAATAATCTAAATGTTGAAGATCCTGATGAATTAACAAAATTTTTATACTTATGTTCCTCTATTACTTCTATCGACTACGATTATCTTGTCATAGCTGTCAAATCAGGGATAAATCAAGTAATGCCAAATGGATTAAAGGTACCATACAATTTCTTGAAAGATTTAAGAGTTGCTATTGATGACGGGAATTGGGAAGTGATGGAAAAGTTATCACCTCCATTTCCGTATGAAATCTCTACAGGGTTCTTAAATTGCTTTGAAGAAAAAATGAATTTATTAGAATTAGCAACCTCACCATATGAGGGTATAGACAGTGTATTTGAATTACTTTGGTCTTATTCAATATCAAGAGACATCTTGGTAGATAAGATTGATTCAGAGTACTTGTCTGGTATATTGATGGAGTATGAAAAGAAAATCACGAATTTGCTTAAAGTATTTGAGGGCAAGATCCCTGCAAAAGAATATGCTGTTATAAAACAAGTTTGTTATGACGTTTATAATGGTGGATTTTTTGGTGATGCTGAGTTAAACAACTATAATAATAGCTTAATCTCATTAGCCAGTAACTTACAGGAAAAGGGGTCGTTTATAAAGATTACTTAAAAACCGTGTTTTTGTTACTCTAATAGTAACTGTCAAAGATTTTCCGCTTAGAATCCATTAAAATCCCCCAGCTAAAATTACAGAAAACAACGTAATTAGGAGGCTCTTTTAATGGCAAAGGAATCTGGTGAAATTAATTGGGACGTTATAATGCAAAAATTTTCCTCATATGAAGAGGTTATAGCTGATTTTTGCAGGGAAAATAAAATCAGGGCCTACCAAAACTTTTTTCTTCTATTTCTAATATACCTGCAACGTTCTGCCTTGTATTTAATTTGTTAACCTATTCAACATTTCGACAATTAAACATAGTTGCTATCTAAAGCTGTGGTTAGAAGACTAAAAATCTTTTAATTACAGTTTTTTAAAATTACAAAATATAAGTTTTGTAATTAAATTCATAGCAAATCTGGCAAACCCTGCTAGATGACACTTTGAAAAACTATTAGGTAGATTAGAGTAATTGAGTTGTAACCAATTTTAAGATCATTTTATTTATATTATAATATTGCAGAAGATTAAAATAAAAAGGACAAGCCTTTCTAGTTTTTCTTTAGTAAGATAGCCTAAATATAGATTACTATATTAGAAGGAGGGATTTTACTGGAACAAAGTACAGGGCAAGTTTTAAAGAAAAAATTAAGCTTTGATGAAATGATTGAGCACTTGGTTAAGAAAAATGTTAAGTTTGATTTAATTTCAAAAGAAGAAGCTAAGAAAATTCTTCAGACTTCAAATTATTTTTATAAAATTACTGCTTATAGAAAAAACTTTGAAAAAAACAAATCTAATAAGTATGTTAACTTGGATTTTAAATTGCTGCAAGATTTAGCTACTATTGACATGCGCCTTCGATATTTAGTCTTGCACATGTGTCTAGACATTGAGCATGTAGTTAAAACATGGATTCTTACAGATATTACGAATGATTCAGCTGAAGATGGTTACAGTATAGTAACTGACTATTTAGAGCATGATCATAGTTCTATTGAGGATTACATGAAAGCCTTAAACAAAAAGAGTCATTACAATTATGGTTTGTATAGAAGACATCATATTAATACACCTATTTGGGTTTTATTTGAAGTTATGACCTTTGGTGCTTTTGTAAAATTTGTGGAGTTTTATTATTTCCGAAAAAACAAGTTAAACAGATACAAGGAACTTCAACAAATATTAAGATATGTAAAAAACATTAGAAATACAGCTGCTCACAATAGCCCTATTTTAATGGATATTACAAAAGGTCAGCAGATAGATCCTAAAAAAATAGTGAAACCTATAACTGAATTCACAAAACAAATTTAAGGGCTATCACCATTATCCAGAAAAAAAGATTATCTAATCGAAAAATACATGATTTGACTGTACTTATTTATGTTCATTATAAGTATATTAATAGTGAAGGTATTAAAGCTGCACGTTATGAAGAATTCAGGAAATTATTGGAGCGCACAAAACGATTAAAAAATGCATATAATAATCAAGAATCCTTAATAGCTGTATATAAATATTTCAAGAAATTGATTGACTTCATAAGTTAATTCGTGTAACCTTAGTATAAGGAAAAAATCGGTTCGCCCGGTTTGTAATAGCGGAGTCATACTTCGCTTAAGTTTATCGTTTTGGCACCTGTCTTTTAGGCAAGTGCTTTTTTAATGGGAAATATAGTAACTTAACCGTGCCAGCCACCTAACTTATTACAGAAAATGTTTTATACCTTCTATTATCCTTTTTTACAATACAATCAATTAATGTTTCCGTATCAAACTCATAATAGATAATTCACAAATTGTTCACATTTTAATAATAAAAAATACAAAAACAATTATTATAATGTAATTAAATTAAAAATAACAAAAGGAGTTGTTAAAAATGAAAAGGTTTCCAGCTTTGATAATATCAACATTTTTAATATTAGGTCTTTTGGCAACAGTAGCTTTTGCTGATTCCACTAATGAGCCTAAAATACCATCTTCACAAGGACCTAATCAAGGATGTTTCCAACAAATATTGTTAAACCATTTAGCCCTAGGGAATTAGTTCATAGAGTAAGAGTCCTTTTAGAAAGAACTTTAAATATAAATAATAATGAACAAAATATATTAAAATTCCCACGTTTAAAACTAGAATTGGGTCGTGATGATGGACTAGATTATATAAGTACATTATGGGGTGTGGGATATAAATTTGAGGTAACAGATGATTAAGAAAAGCATTATAGCTAAACTTTGGGTTTCAATTGTAATGTTAATTATAATAGTTCTGCTCTTTTTTTGAATCAGAAGAATTTAAAAGCGCTTTTACGGGTAAAATAATAACAAATAGAGGTAATTATCATCACTTCAATGCACCGATGTTATCAGTTGCAATTCCAATATATAATGGAGAAGAAATAAATCAAGCATTAATGCTATTTAAACCAGTTGCTCCTATCACAGATATAATCAACTCTATGAGAAAACTAATATCTTATGCTGCTTTTGCTGTAATAATCTTAGCAAGTATCGTTAGTTTTTTCTTATCCAGGACACTATCAAGACCATTGATACAAATGAATAAAATTGCTACTGAAATGGCTAAAGTTAACTTTGGGAATAAAATAGCGGTTAAAAGTAACGATGAGGTTGGCTTATTAGGTACCAGTTTAAATAATATGTCAGAACGACTTAAATTTAATATTAATGAGCTTTCTCATGAAAAAGCAAAATTAGAAAATGTATTAGATAGTATGTCTGATGGAGTAATTACTTTAGATGCACATGGAAATATAATCCTAGTAAATCCTCCGGCAAAAAGGTTTTTATCAAAATATGGACAAGATTTAAGTTTTGGACAAAACTTTTTTAATTGTATAAACCTAGTTGAGTTTAAGAATTTATTTGAAGAGGTTAATCAAAAAAGAAAAAGGCAGTACCTTTAGTTTTTGTTTACCGGAATTGGTGGAATCCGTGCCGGGCATCCAAAGTACTCCATACAGATCCAAATTATTTAAAAATATAAGAAATTAAAGGTGATGAAAAATGCGTAAAGTTGTTTTGATTGGAACAGGTGCAGTTGGTTGTGCTTATGCTTATAGTTTAGTAAATCAAGGATTAATTACTGAGCTTGTTTTAATTGATATAAATAATGAGAAAGCAGAAGGGGAAGCAATGGATTTGGCTTATGGCATGGCCTTTGCTCCTACAAATATAAAAATTAAAGCTGGTACATATTCTGACTGTACTGATGCAAATTTAGTTGTTATAACAGCTGGAGCAAATCAAAAACCAGGGGAAACTAGGCTTGAACTAGTTAATAAAAATGCAACAATGATAAAGTCAATTGTTCAAGAGGTTGTAAAAAGCGGTTTTAATGGAATATTTTTAATTGCTTCAAATCCAGTTGATATTTTAACATATGTTGTACAGAAAGAAAGTAAATTTCCACCAAACAAAGTAATTGGTTCAGGAACTACACTCGATACCGCAAGATTTAAAATCTTACTTGGTGAATACTTTGAAGTCGATCCAAGAAATGTACATGCTGCAATTATAGGTGAACACGGTGACACTCAAGTTCCTATCTGGTCACAGGCTTCAATTGGCATCGAAAACCTTGACAAATTATTGGAACGTAGAAATAACCCAAAAGATAAAGAAAATCTTGATAAGATATCCATAAAAGTCCGGAATGCTGCATATGAGATCATAAACCGAAAAGGGTTCACTAATTATGGAGTAGGAATGTGTTTAACAAGAATCACAAAAGCTATCCTAGATAATGAGAATAGTATCCTTCCAGTGTCCTGTTTGTTAGAAGGTCAGTATGGTGAAAGGGACATTTATTTATCAGTTCCAGCAATTGTTAATGAACAAGGCATAAAAGAAGTACTTGAAATTGACCTTAATGAAACTGAAAAGGAATTATTCAAGAAATCAGTAAATACATTGAAAGAAATAAAATACTAAAACAGTTCAAAGCAGGAAGCCGTGCCTGGCGCATAACTTATAGAACTTTACTTCATAAAAGCATGGCATCAATCTAATTTGATATTTATCAATTATATACGTTGAATCTTTGACGTATATAATTGATAGTAGAAATAGAAAATAGTCTACCAAAATCAATGAATCTTATTTTTACAATTAATACATTTTATGGTAATGTTGTGGTTATAAAAATAAGTTAATATAAAATTAATTTTAAGGAGATGGTTTTATTGAGGGAGTAGTATTCAGAATATTCAGAGGATTAAATAGGTTGTAAATAAAAAATGATTAAGGAGATGAAACGAATGAAATCTACGAAATCTAGAGTATTTACTTATATGCTTATTCTGACATTAATATTCTCATTATCTATTCCTGGCCTTGCCGCAGGTGCTGAACCATCTAAGGGTGAAAAGAAAAAATCACAGAAAATTGAAGCGGATATAATCTATTATAATGGAGATATAGTTACTGTTGATAAAAACATGAGTTCTGCCGAAGCAGTAGCAGTTGTTGGTAATGAAATTGTGGCTGTGGGTAAAATGGGGGATATAATGCCCTTATCTGGGAAGAATACTAAGAAGATAAATCTTCAAGGCAAAACTATGTTACCAGGATTTTATGACGCTCATAGTCATTTCTTGTCTACTGGAATAAGCCTTCTTACATCTGTACAACTACAAAGCCCACCGATTGGAACTATAAAAAATATGGATCAATTGCTTGCTGCTTTATCCGAAAGGGCTAAAACTATAAAGCCAGGTGAATGGATTATCGGTAGAGGTTATGATGATGGAGGATTAGAAGAAGGCCGTCATCCAACTCGTGAGGATTTAGATAAAGTATCCACAGAGATTCCGATTGTTATTACTCATTTCTCTGGTCACAATTCTGTAGTTAACAGTAAGGCTCTAGAAATTGGTGGAATCACTAAAGATACTCCTAATCCAAGTGGTTCAGAAATAGGTCACTTTGCTGATGGAAGCCCAAATGGACAGTTATGGGAGCTAAATGCTATGAAAATGGTAAGCGATCATATTCCTCCAGTTACACAGCAGCAGCGGTTAGAGGCTATTGCTTTAGTTAGTGATATTTATGCTGCAAAAGGAGTAACGACTGCAAATGATGGAGCAGGATCTGACTTTGAGCTTTTCAAAAAAGCTCTTGATAATAATTATTTGAAAATCAGATCAACTTTATGGTTTGGATCTGTAGATGCTGCGAAAAAAGCTTATGATCAGTTTGGAGGAAAAGAGGTCAGAGGCAAAAACCAATACTATAAAGACTTGGTTGTCTTAAATGGAGTTAAATATTTCCAAGATGGATCACCCCAGCTTAGGACAGCACATTTGACTGATCCTTACTTTACAACAGGGGAATATCCTGAGGATTGGGTTGCTTATCCTACTTATACCCAAGAGGAGCTCAATGAAAAAATTATAGAAACTCATCAAGCTGGTTTTAATCAAATCTATGTTCATACTAATGGTGACGCTGCTATAGATGCTTTAATAAATGCTTACGAAGAGGTAAGAAAACCTGAGTATAGACAGCCAGCTAAGCCTAGTGATTTACGACACACTCTTATTCATACCCAATTTAGTAGAGAAGATCAATTTGACCGTATGAAAGATTTGGGTCTCATACCCTCATTCTTAATGCATCACGCTTATTACTTAGGTGATAGACATATGGCAGAATATTTTGGACCTGAAAGATCTTATCGTATGAGTGCTACAAAAGATGCTGCCAATCGCGATTTACCATTTACTTTACACTGTGATACACCAGTATTTCCACAAGATCCACTTCATATAATGTGGGGAGCAGTAAATAGACTTTCTTTTACCGGTCAAGAAATATTCACTGAAAATTATAAAGAAGGCACAAAATATCGTTCAGTTGACCAAAGAATAACTCCAGAGCAAGCTTTACGTGGTATAACAATAAATGCTGCGTATCAAGACGCTGAAGAAAATATTACAGGCTCAATTGAAGTAGGTAAAAGAGCAGACTTTGTAATTCTTGCTGAAAATCCATTAAAAGTTGATAAAATGCACATAAAAGATATTAAAGTACTTGAAACTATAGTAGGTGGCAAAACAGTTTTTAAAGACGACAGCAAAAACAAAGATAAAGACAAAAAACAAAAGTAAAGATAAAGACGCAGGCAAAGGCAAAAATAACTTATAAAAGGCTACCAGCTTAAACCTCGTTATTTTTGTTTTAGAGCCTGTGAAATAATTTTCCAGGCTCAATATTTTCTCTAAATTAGCGTATATTTTAATCCCCAGCCCCAGTAGAAAGCAAATTAACCATGCTTTCTACTGGGGTTATTTGCACTAGGGTTACGAATCTCTGATCCTTAAAGGCTAGATAGTGAAGGGCAAATAAACCAAAAGAGATGAAGAAATGAAAAAACTATCCATTGATATATAAACATTTAGTAGTGCCTAAAACTAGAAAATGGGGCGAGTAAAAGTATTAACTAGGCCCAAGAATTCCCTTAAATGCCGAGGGCTTTTAAACTAGTTATTATATGAAGGATTAAACCAGTATTGGTGCCAACTACCCTTTAACTAAAAAGGAAATGCGTAATAATGGATTAAAAAATAAGATAAAGGCAATGATAAATATAAAGAGATTAATTTATAATCTATAAGGGATTTCTTTATAATCTATGCTAATATCACGGGGTTAAATATTCGTGGTATTAAATATTTGTGTTATTGGGGGGATAAAGATGGGATTTATAATGTTTTTTCCCTTATTATTTTTTGCACTGCTATTATTGCCTAAGTATTTTACATACCAAAAATCAAGCTATAAAACCGAGACTGGAAATAGCTTTTTTAAGACCTTATTTGACAAAGGTAACTACGGCGAATTTTTAACATTTTCATATCTTGAAAAGCTAAAAGGTTACCATAAAATCATGGCTAACTTATACATACCAAAAGAAGATGGAACCACTACGGAAGTTGATGTACTAATGATCACTGAGAAGGGTATATTTGTTTTTGAATCCAAGAATTATAGTGGGTGGATATTTGGTGATGAAAAGAATAAGACCTGGACTCAATCTCTCCCAAATAAATCTAAAAATCGATTTTTCAACCCAATATGGCAAAATGCTGGGCATATTAGCGCAGTCAAAAAAACCTTAGACTCTTGTGATAAATGTTTGTTTAGATCTTATATTATATTTAGCGAGCGTTGTACTTTAAAAAAAATTGCAGTTAATTCTCAAGACATTAAAGTGATTAAGCGAAATGAGTTACTTAAAACTATTAAAAAAGATTTAGAGCATTTACAGCATATTCTCTCAAAAGAAGAAGTGGACAATCTCTATCTAAAATTAAAATCTTATGCTTGCGTTGATGATGCTGTTAAAAGTGCACATATAGAAAATATAGAAAATCTCCACTTAGAACGTCGATAAAATAATTAATAAGCAGCTACCTAAAATAGAGTAGTAATGATAAAATTAAACTAATAGTAGAACAAGAAAAAAGGTGAGCCATTGGATAACGAAAATAATAAAAATAATATAAAAGACACAAACGAACTATCTAAACCACATGACATTACAAATGTTACCCGTACTAAGACATGAATTCATAAATATCCGAGAATACACTGAAAAGGACATTAAACAATACAATCCAGTTACCAGAATGGTACTAAGATCATTAAAATATATATTTGAAGACAAAGAAAAACTAATAGAAGCATTTGTAATATCAGTAGATGAAATAGAATCCACAGTAACAGAAGAAGAATTTAATAAATATATCGACATATTATTAATATATTATTCGTCAGTAAATAAAAACTTAACAGAAGAAGATATATTAAGGAAAGTTCAAGAACTAGGAGGAAAGGGGGAGAGAATTATGACAATCTTACAAGAGCGAGAACAAAAAGGAATAGAAAAAGGAATACAGCAAGGAATAATTGAAATGACTAAAAACCTAATTAGAGATGGCGTAGATATAGAACTCATAATAAAAGCATCTAAACTAAGTAGAGAAAAAATCGAAGATATACGAGAGGAAATGTTAAATTAAGAGCCTGTGAAGCCGAGTCTGTGAAATAATTTCACAGGCTCTTAATTTTTAAATTCAATTAATAATTTTCCTAATCTTTAACCCCAAAAATCATCTTCAACTATGAACTTAATAAAACTTATCTCTCATATTAAGAACATTGATTCCAAATAAGTAGGATTTAAGACTAAAGTAGTAGAAATATATATACATATTATAATATACAGCTAATAGTTAATGCTGATAGCTCAAAAATTACAAAGGAGGATATTAAGTTTATTTTCCTGATTTTTTGGGTGATATGATAAATCATAAAAATGGAGGGGTTAAAGATGATGAAATTAGAAATTTCCGAAAATTCAGCAAATTATTTCGAACGTGAAGTAAAAAATGAGTTTAACTGGTCAATGCTTTTCTTGATGCCTTTTAAATACCTATTCAATGCTCTTATTGCAGTTTGTCTTGCGTGGTTTTTTATACCTGTATTTATAGGCGCTATTATATTCGGAATATTTGGAATTTTCGCATGGTTTATAACTAAAACATTGAGAATTAGAACCAAAGAGAGAAAACACACAGAGTCCAGTTTGTCTTAATTTAAAAAATCCTATCCAAAAGTCTTATACAATATAAGGCAGAGGCTTTACACTAGCATCTGCTTTAGCAGAAACATAGTCAAAATTAACTAAATGACTATGTTTTTTTATTTATAAGAAGATAAAATTGAACTTATTTTTGATAAACTAATAAAAAGGGAGACGTACATTTATCTTACGCCTCCCTTAAAATTACCTTGCCACTTTTCTTTTTAACATCAAAATCATTGCCGCACTAAATAAGCTCGAAATGGCTGCTACCATGAATGGAGTGGTAAATTTCCCTGTTAAATCCATGAAGTAACCAGCAACATATGAAGAAAGTATTGCCCCCATTCCAAATCCTGTTAAAACCAGCCCATAATTTATGCCCATATGCTTAGTGCCCCATAAATCAGCAGCTAAAGAAGGGAATACCCCTAAAAATCCACCATATGAAAACCCTACAATAGCGATTAAAAACAAGATAAGGTATGATTTTGCAGCAGCAACAAATAAAATACTAACACCCGCTACAATCATGAGTATTAAGAGTGTATTTTCCCGGCCTATTTTATCTGAAACGTAGCCCCAAAAAAGCCTACCAAAAGAGTTAAAGATAGCAATAACCATTACCCCCACAGTGGCTACATTGTCAGTAAGACCCCCAGATAGGCCTAGCACCTTTGCAAAAGGAATAACCATAAGCCCTGCCATACTAGCTAACATAAAAGAAAAGGTGATGAGATAAAACTGGCTCGACCTTAAAACCTGTCCAGGCGTGAAGTCTTGCCCCTTTTTAGAGCTTTGATTTAGAGGAGGTGTCCAGCCAACTGGTTTATATCCCTCTGGAGGATTTTTCATAAACATTCCACCTACTACCGTCACGACTAAAAAGATTAAAGAAAGCCAAGCAAATGTCTCAAGTACGCCCACATTTTTCATTAAACTACGAGCTAAAGGCGTTAAAACTAATCCACCAAAACCAAGTGCCGACACAATTAAGCCTGTGATTAATCCTCTTTTATCAGGAAACCATTTTTGACAAATAGCAATAGTCGCCGTGTAAACTGTTCCACTACCAAATCCGCCTAAAATTCCATAAGTCAGCCACATAATCCAAGGAGCTTTTGGACTAGCAAAAGATGCAAGGAGAAATCCTAAACTAATTATCACCCCGCCCCCAATTACTACCACCCGAGGACTAAGTTTTTCCTGAATAGCCCCACCTGCCATACTTCCAAAACTTAACATTCCCAATAAAAATGAAAAGGACAAAGCTGCATTTTTCTGTGACCAATCTAAAACCTTCACAACCTCTGGCTGAAATACCCCCCAAATATAAGCAACCCCTAAACATAATTGAATAGCAAGACCAGCTAGCACGATTAACCAGCGATTTGTGTTAACCTGACTCGATAATATTTGATTAGATTTAATATTACCATGCCCAGATTTAACATTAATATCCGTAGATTTTACATTAACCTGTCTCTCCATAAAAACCACCCCTTTGAATATTTAAAATTAACATTCTATTTTGAAAATTTAGACGTAAAGCATACTTCTTGGATTTACTTATCTCACCCCTTATTTTCAGTTTAAAAATAAAAAAAACCCTCCATCCCATAAAAGGGACGAAAGGTTCTATTTCGCGGTACCACTTCCCTGTAAAGCTGGGCATCGCCTACTTTTCTTCATCATCGTGTTTACATATATTTTCATTAATAGTAGATGGTTATTATGGTTTTGTCAATAGTAAATTAACTTTGGTAACTGCGCCAGGCATTTAACCTATTCCCCAAAATTAATTTAGATGAGTATATAGCAAATTGAGTTTATAGCAAAATAAATATAAAAGGGTTTTAAATCTGAAGGATAGAACTTAATTATTAAGAAGTTTCTAAAATATGAAGAAGTTTAGTATTATTAATGGGGACTTAAAAGAGTATAAATAGCTTATAATAAGAAAAGAGTACGTGTTTCTATAGAATTAAAGTGGGATGTTGATGCGTGTGAAAATGAAAAAATTACAAGAGATCCTTAACGAAGGTGAAGGCATAACTGTTGAATTCAAGCAAAGTAGAGATAAATTAAACAGAGACGTTTTCGAATCAGTCTGTGCATTTTTAAATAGGAATGGGGGTCACCTGTTTCTTGGTGTTGAGGATAAAGGTGGAATTACTGGTATTGACCCTGAATCGGTTGAAAAGGTTAAGAAAGATTTTGTAACCTCTATGAATAATCCTCAAAAAATCAGCCCAACTTTCTACTTATCAGTCGAAGAGATTGAAATTGATGGAAAACAAATTCTTTATATCTTTATCCCAGAGAGCTCCCAAGTCCATCGCTGTAATGGAAGAATTTTTGATCGAAATGAAGATGGGGATATTGATATTACTAATAATACAAATATTGTGTCTGGATTGTATATGAGAAAACAAGGAACATATACAGAAAATAAAATATTTCCCTTTGCAGAAATTTCAGAACTAAAAAGTGAGCTTTTTATAAAAGTTAGAAAATTAGCAGCTAATCAAAAACCGAATCATCCATGGAAATCAATGGACGATTTAGAACTTTTAAAAAGTGCGGGTCTATATTTAAAAGATTTGCAAAGTGGAAAAGAAGGACTTACTTTAGGCGGGATTCTTATCTTTGGTAGTGACCAATTAATTCATGCGGCATTACCACACTATAGAACTGATGCAATTCTGCGTAGAGAAAATATTGACCGTTATGATGACAGGGACGATATAAGGATTAATTTAATAGATAGTTATGAACGATTAATGCAGTTTGTTGCAAAACACCTTAACGATAAATTCTTTCTGGAAAATGATCAGAGGATTAGTGTTAGGGATAAGATATTCCGAGAGGTCATATCAAATATATTAATTCACAGAGAGTTTGCAAATCCATTTCCAGCAAAACTAGTAATTGAAAAAAATCGAGTTATTACAGAAAATAGCAATAAGCCACATGGTAATGGTATCATTGATCCAGATAATTTTTCACCGTTTCCTAAAAATCCTACGATCGCAAAATTTTTCAAGGAAATAGGTTGGGTGGATGAACTTGGTTCGGGAGTTAGAAATATTTATAAGTACAATAAGATTTATTCGGGAGCGGATCCTACTTTTATGGAAGGAGATGTATTTAACACTATTATTCCTTTGACTGAGCAAGTTACCGAGCAAGTTACCGAGCAAGTTACCGAGCAAGTTGATGAATCAATTAAAAAATTATTAGATTTTTGCAAGGATCCAAAAACCAGGAGTGAAATGCAAGTATTTATGAAAATTAATCACAGGGAACATTTTAGAACAAAAATACTTAATCCTTTGATCAAAGTTGGATTATTAAAACTAACAATACCTGATAAACCTAGGAGTCCAAAACAACAATATTACTCTGTAAATAGATAATAATAGGGATATATAAGAATGGATTAATAAAGTTCAAGGAAAGGAAAGGATTAAAAATGTTAAGAAACTTAATACTAGGGATGAAAGATAGTAGAAAAGGAAAACAGCAGATTATTTGTTCATTAATCATTTTTGCTATCTTATTTTTGAATGTTAATGCTGTATATGCATTAGATATAAATTCGCCAGCTGCAGCTCTCATTGAGTTTAAAACGGGAAAAATTATATATGAAAAAGATAGTAACACCCCAAGGCCAATGGCAAGTACAACCAAGATAATGACCTATTTACTGACTCTGGAGGCAGTTAACGAGGGGAAAATTAAATTAAGTGATAACGTGAAAATAAGTAAAAATGCAGCAAATTCTGGAGGCTCAGCTTATAATTTAAAACAGGGTGATATAGTAACAGTAAATGAACTTTTAGCCTCCATGTTAATAATTTCAGCCAGTGATTCTGCCGTTGCCTTAGCCGAATATGTAGGGGGTAGTGTGGGTGATTTTGCTGCAAAAATGAATGAAAAAGCAAAATCGCTTGGACTAACTAGTGCCTATTTTATTAATCCTCATGGCATACCTTTAAAAAATGGCAGTCAAAATCACATATCCCCTAAAGACCTAGCGCTATTAGCTAAATATACTCTGGATAAGTATGGAGATCATTTAATAAGCATTACAAGTCAAAAGTACTTTAATGGGGTTTATAGGAATTATTCTCAGAAAAACACAAATAAATTATTAGAGACCACATCTTATACAGACGGGTTAAAAACGGGTTTTACCACTTTGGCAGGTTTTTGTTTAGTTTCAAGTGCGAAAGTTAAAGATACAGATAATAGATTTATTGCAGTTATAATGGGTGGGAAAACAGCAAAAGAGAGAAATGATGATAGTAAAAGGCTCTTAGAATATGGCTTAAATAATTTTGAAGAGCAAATTGTCATAAAAAAAGGAGAAATCTTAGGGTACTCACTAATTAATTCAGATGAGTATATACCCATTGAATTTATAGCTACAGATACTCTTTCCGTTTTCACGCCAAAATACATAAATTTAGTCCAAAACAAAGAGATTATATTTATAACTAATAATTTGGACAAGGATATTTTAAATCAAGGAGATATAAAGGCTGTTTTAAAACTTAATGACGGAACAGAAAGAGAAATCAGGGTGACGCCAAAGAGAGGTATTTCTGTTTTTATTGACGATGAGCCCATTACATTTGAAGGGGTTACCCCGATTGTTAAAGATAATACCACATTGCTACCCTTAAGAAAAGTAACAGAGTCTCTGGGTGGATTTATAGAATGGGATCCATCAACTTCAACTATTACCGGGGGAAAAGATGATTACTCTTATAAATTAACAATTGATAGCAAAGAGGCCGTGGTAAATGGAGAATCTGTAGGCTTACTTACACCTCCTCTTATAATAGAAGGATCTACAATGGTCCCTATAAGATTTGTAGCAGAGAGCTTAGGGATGGAAGTTAAATGGGATAGCGATATACGAGCAGTAAAGATAAATAATAAAGAGTAAGAATGAGGGAATTATGGTAGACTTTAAAATTTTCACTAATTGATTTTACACAATTTAGTTGTTATACTATAATAGTTGACAAATATAGTCACAATTTCCCTAAAATAGCATTTAAAAAAGGTCGAACAACTAAGAAAAGAAGGTATTGTATAATGGTTGATTTACATAGTCATATTTTACCTGAAATAGATGATGGTTCTAAAAGCATGGAAGAAACCCTAAAGATGGGTAGAATTGCAGCCTCGCAAGGTTTTAATAAAATTATTGCCACCCCTCATTATATCGAAGGCGAGTATACCATCACAAAGGACAAGCTTTTAGAAACAATTAAACGCGTTAATGCTTGCTTTCAAAAAGAGAATATCAAATTAGAAGTATTACCTGGCGCTGAAGTTTACCTTTCACCTAGTTTACCCGCAAAATTAAAAGCCGGAGAGATTTCTACTTTAAATAACAGCCCGTATATTTTAATTGAATTTCCTATGCGTGACATCCCAGTTTATACAGAAGATATTTTATATGAAGTTAGATTGCTCGGGTATAAACCAGTAATAGCTCATCCAGAGCGTTATAGCAAGGTAATGGAAGACCCAAATTATTTAAAAAGTTTAATTGAACAAGGAAATTATGTGCAAATTAATAGCATGAGTATCACCGGAGGGTTAGGCGAAAGGGTCAAAAAGACAGCCCAAATCTTGTTAAAACATAAAATGGTTCACTTTATTGGAACTGATGCTCACTCACCTAGAGCAAGGTCGCCAAAGATTCAAGGCGCCATTGAACAAATGAAAAAATGGACAGATGAAAACTATCTAGAAAAAATCCTGAAAAATGGCTATAATCTTATTAGTGGTGAGGAAATAATTGTCTTAGAACCCTTGATCTACCAGAATAGGAACGCCTTTTTAGCAAAATTCAGGAGTATATTTAATATCAAAAAACGCAAAAACATCTGGACAAGTAGTAATCGAGCTTAAATTTGACATTAAAACAAAAAAGCAAAAGCAAAGATCAAAAAATGAGGTGAAATATGAAAGGTTTATTTAAACGCCCTAGAACTTACATATCACTACTTTTACTAGTAGTTGTACTTGTAGCAGGAGGATTCTTTTATAATTATTATCAAATCTATAAAAGCGTAGCTGATCCATCTAATGATAAGGCCAGCGATGTTGTAGTGGAAAATCCTTTCGACAAAATAGAGGGAACAGATGAGGGCAAGATTGATAAGGATGAAAATGGACAAATAGACGGCTCACAAAATGGAGCACAAGGATCCCAAGGTGATGCAAATAATGGAGCAAATGACGGATCAAATAATGCACCAAGCACTAATTCTAACAAACCATCTTATGAGCAAATAGTAGGTACCTATAAAGGGAAATTTGCTAGCCTCCAAGCAAAACAAGAAGGCAAGATAAATGGAGTAATTGCTCAAGGCAAGGCAGAGTATGTAGCAGCCAAAAATAATGGTACATCTGTCATGAAAATAGGCACTAAATATCTAAATCTAATCAATAAAATGGAAGGTCAGGCTGATAGCGAATTCAATGCGTTAAAAGGTCAGTTTGAAAGTGAGTTAAAGAAATACTCCTATGATACAAAAATCGTAGGGGAAATTGATAGCTATTATAGATACAAAAAACAAGCAACCAAGGCACAAATGTTTTCAAAGGCAAAAGGCAGCCTTTAACTAGTTTATTTACAGAAGGGAAGAACACGGATGGAGGATATGGACACAATTGACCTCAGGGAATATGCAGAAGTACTGTGGAAAAGGAAATGGCTCATTGCTATCATCACAACAGTAGCTATGGCTATAAGTGCTATCGTAAGTTTTTATGTATTAGAGCCTGTATATGAAACCTTTGCCACAATGATGGTAGGTAAGACCAAAGCACCAGAGCAAATGGTGGAGTATGATGATGTGCTCTTAAGTCAAAAGCTAGTAAAAACATACGGGGAGATAGCGAAAAGTAAAACCGTTTCTAAAGAAGTAATCGCAAACTTTGGTCTAGACATCACACCAGAGCAAATGAAAAACAAGGTTACTGTAAGTCCGGTAGGAGATACCGAAATTATCATGATTAAAGTACAAGATACAGACCCCGAACTCGCTGCTAAACTTGCTAATAATTTGTCTTGGGTTTTTATGAAGCATGTGACGAATTTTATGAAGGTCGATAACGTGCAAGTAATAGACCAGGCAGAAGTGCCAAAAAATCCAATTAAGCCTAATAAACTACTCAATATTGCTATTGCCGGAATATTAGGACTAATGATTAGCATCGGAATTATCTTTATTTTAGAATATTTAGATAATACATTTAAGGCACCAAGTGATGTAGAAAAGTATTTAGATTTACCCATTATCGGAGCTATTCCTATGATGGATGAAAAAACAGGATCAGCATAGCGCGGAAATGGGGAGGCAAAATGAGTTTATTAGATATCATATCACTAAAAAATCCTAAATCACCAATTGCTGAAGCATATCGAACTCTTAGAACAAATATTCAGTTTTCTGACCTTGATAAAGCTTTAAAAACAATTATTATCACCAGTTCCGTACCCGGAGAAGGAAAGACTACGAGTATTTGTAATCTTGCCGTAACGATGGCTCAGGCAAATAGTAAAGTATTATTAATTGATTGTGACCTTAGAAAGTCGCAGCTACATAAAAGGTTTGAACTAAGTAATAGTAAAGGACTTACAAATGTACTAGCCCAAAAAATTCCGCATCAAGATATTATTCAAAAAACTGCAATTGAAGGGTTAGATGTATTAACAGCAGGACCTAAGCCCCCAAATCCTTCTGAACTTTTAGGTTCTAATGCAATGAAGGATTTTATCGCAGAAATGTCTAAAGAATATGACAGAGTGCTAATTGATGCCCCGCCAATTGGAGTAGTAACAGATGCTGGAATCTTAGCAAGCTTTGCAGATGGAGTTATTTTAGTAGTAGCAGCTAGACAAGTTCCTATTGAAGGAGCTCAGCGTTCTAAGGAACTTTTAGAAAGAGTACAGGCAAATATTTTAGGGGTACTACTTAATAAAATACCAAACGACAGCAGAGGATATTATTCTTACTATTATTATCACGAATATTATGAAAATGATGATACAGAAGACAAGCCTACTCATTCTAAAAAAAGACGCAAGAAATAGTTTGGGTTATAGATATAATCACAAAATGAAGTATTAGAATGAAGCATTAAAATGAAGGATTAACATGAAATATGCTAGACCCTTAAATAAGAGGTTTAAATATTTTTATGAATGTAAGAAAACTACTTGAATTAAAAAGGAGAATGATTATGGTTAAAAAGATCTTAACTTTAGCAGTTTTAGGAATATTCCTCTGCGGAACGATGGTCTCTTATGCTGCAGATGTAAGTGAAGGTGTACTAGTGGATGTTTTAGACAAAGCAAGTGATCATCCACGCAAAGACGAAATTTTAGGTGTGATTGGGGAAAGTTTAAAAACTGATGGTGGTATTGATTTTGCTAAAGCAATGATAGATAGTACATTATCTAAGGAAGAAAAACAAAAATTAAATGATAAAGGAATTTCTGAACAAGATATTAAAAATTCTTTAGATGATTTAAAATCTTGGGCGCCTTCTGAAAGAGCAGATCTTGTTAACTATGTAAAAAACAATCAAATGGACAAAGCAAAAGACCTAATTAAAAGCAAAGGCCTTGTAGAAAGTAATACTCCTTCTAAGCCAGGTGGAGGCGGTGCTGCAGCTAATACTGATAACAAAACAGAAGATAAACCAGCAGACAAGCCAGATGCAACTAAACCAGATACAACCAAACCAGAAGCAAATAAACCAGGAACTGTAACTCCAAATGTACCACAGGCTACTAATTTTAAAGACATCAAAGGTCACTGGGCACAAAAGAACATTGAAAAAATGGCGGCTTTAAAACTAGTTGGGGGAATGACTAATGACACCTTTGCTCCCGAGTCATCAGTAACTAGAAGTCAAATGATTGCCTTAATTGCCAGAATTTTCGATGTAAAAGAAACAACTGGCCAAGGGGAACTACCTTTTACAGACCTTAAAAAAGGCGACTGGGACTATAATGTAGTACAGGCAGCGTACGCGGCTAAATTAGCAAGTGGTACCTCAGCTACTACCTTTGAACCAAATAAACCAGTAACTAGAGAACAAATGATGGCTATGGTTATGAATGGTTTAAAGTATAAAAATATTAATTTAGATGTAACGAATTCAAAAGATTTAAAAGCTTACAAAGACTATAATAAGATTTCAAATTGGGCATTAGATTCAATGCAGCAAGGTGTAGACCTAGGTTTAATCGCAGGTAAAACAAAAGAAACACTTGAGGCCAAAGGAACTGCAACAAGAGCAGAAGCTGTAACAATTTTAGAAAGAGTTTATAATTTAGTAAAATAAAAACAATAAATTAAGATGGGTTTAAGGCTGTACGATAAGAAAAATATTTTACAGCCTAAAGTTTAATAAAATGAGGAGGATGAAAATGAGAAACAAAAAGGTTATTGCATTAGTAGTATGTTTTTTATTTATGTTTAACATTGTCGCAATTAGTGGGGCAGCTAGTGTACAGGCAGCTGGTAGCGCAGGAAGCAGTGGTGGTATAAATTCAGAGATGAGTTTTTCGGAACTTAAAGCAACAGTTACTAAGCTATTAACTAAAGTTGCTGAGAGTAAAAGTGAAAAGAAAGATTATTTATATAGTGCACTAAAGGCAGGCGTAACAGGTGAAGGTGATGCAATAGGAGGATTTATCACCATAGCCACTGGTATGATTAATGATATGTATGATGAAAAAAGTACTTCATATAACAAAAAGTTCATCGTTTATATGGATAATGAAGGTATTTCAGACGACGATCTGAAAACTTCTTTAGAATTAATTAAATTATTTAACATATTCACAATTGAAGATAGAATAACAATGGTTAACCAAATGGAAAATGGAGAAATCCCAGCAAACTTAAATCAAGATGAAGAAAGATTAGTAAAAAAATTAAATGAAAAGCTTCCTGAATTAGAAAAAGCTCTTAAAAGCTTTAATACAGAGTTTGATTTAAGTATGTATGCCTTTGTTTTAACAACATTACAAAGCAAGTCACAAACGCCAGTAATTACTGATGCAGCAGAAGGTAATATTAAGGTAGTAATTCCAGATAAAATTGGCAAAATGGCTAAAGCTGAGTTCATTAATACCGTAGATACAGCTCTTAAAGGCATTAATGTTAGAGGATTTGAGTACACAAGCTTTACTGAAATGACTGATGAATTTGAAAAAGCTGTAAATGACAAATTAACAACTGAGCAAAAGCAAACTTTAAAAAATATCTTAGCAAACTATAACTTATATGACCAAAACAAAACAAAACCAGTAATTACGCTTGATAAGGGAACAGATAAGGTTTATTTAGAAAAAACAGAGCCAGCCCCTGATTCTGATATTAGTTATAACGTGCTTAACGGATATACTGCAGTAGATGTATTTGGGCAAGACATAACAGAAGATGTATATTGCACAGTTAACGGTGAAAAGGTAAAGTATGTAAATACATCGAAAGTACGTAAGAATATTGTCGAATATAATGTCGAAGATAGCTTAGGCAATAAAGCTGAGACAGTAACTAGAACTGTATACGTTTTAGCTCCAGTTGAACTAGGTACTCCTGTAAAGGTTGTAGAGGGAATGCCTGTTATGATTGAAGGTGGTACAACACTTGAAGGACTTCCAGCAGGTATAACAATTACAGTAAATACACCAGCAGCAAATGAAGCAGTAGTTCCAAGTGGTATTGCTCCAGCTGGAAAACCATTAAAGTTCGATATTAAATTAACAGATGAGCAAAAGAAAAAAGGTGTTGTAATTAGAATACCTACTACTAATAAAGACGCAGTACTTTCATATTTCAACACTGAAAGACAAAAGTGGGAAGTACAAGAAAAATCTGAAGTTATCACTGTAGATGGAAAATTATATGTAGAAGCAAGAGTGCACCACTTCTCTATCTATGGTCCTTTAGCAAAATCAGCTCAGTTAATGGCTGATAGTATTGCCGAAATTGCAAATCCTGCTAAAAACGCAGAAAGCTTAAAATTACCAAGCTTTGCTGGATTTAAGGTAGAAGTTATAGAATCAAGTAATGAGAGCGTAATTGAAAATGGTACAGCGGGTAAAGTAATCCCTCAGAGCTCTGAACAAACAGTAACCTTTAAAATTAAAGTTACAAATGAAAATAAGCAAGGTGAAACAGCTACAACACCAGAATTTACCGTAGTAGTTCCTGCTAAGTCATCTAGTGGCGGTGGCGGCTCTGGTGGATCAGGCGGAGGCGGTGGAGGCGGAAGCGCTTCAGTTGACACCTCTAAAACACAAGAAATCGGCGCTTATAATGGTGGTAGCTTCACTCACGGAAATGCAACAGTTAACTTCTTAACAAATGCATTTGACTTTGCAGATAATATCAAAGTAACTATCAAGAAATTAACAAGCACAAGCAGTTTACCACATGCAGCTAATCAAAAGTTCGTAAGTGATGTAGTAGAAATCACTAAAGATGTAAAAGGTGACTTCAAAAAGCCTGTAACTGTGAGCTTAAAATATGACAACAATAAAGTAGATTTAACTAAGTCTGACGTAGCTATTTACTGGTTAAACGAAACAACTAAGAAATGGGTTAAATTAGATAATGTTAAAGTAGACACTGATAAGAATGTAGTAAGCGGTGAAGTAACTCACTTTACTAAATTTGCTGTTATCGCAACATCAAATGAAATTCCTATAGCAATTGAACTTACAGACATCAAAGGACATTGGGCAGAAAAAGACATTAAAGCATTAGTAGAATTAGGTGCTATCGGTGGTTATGCTGATAAGACATTTAAACCAGATAACAAAATTACAAGAGCAGAATTTGCTAAAATCTTAGTAAAAGCATATAAGATTGATAATAAAAATGGCAAAGTATTTGCTGATACTCAAAACCACTGGGCTAAAAATGATATCGCAGCAGCAGAGAGTAATGGTATCGTAAGTGGATATAGTGCTACTAAATTTGGTCCAGATGATGTAATTACACGTGAACAAATGGCAGCAATGGTAGTTAATGCAGCTAGTTTACAAAATGTAAAAGGTGAACTTAACTTCACAGACAAAGCAAAAATAAGTGCATGGGCAGTTGACGTAGTTGGTGCTGCAACAGCAAGTAAAATTGTTGGAGGATACCCAGATAATACATTTGGCCCACAAAACAATGCTACAAGAGCAGAAGCAGCTTCTGTAATTATGAGAGCATTAACAAAGTAAGTTAAATTTACAATTAAATGGTCCCCTGGATAATTATTACTACCAGGGGTCATTTTAATTTATCAATAACCGAAATTTAGATAATAACTATATAGTAATTTAATACTAATTGATACAAAATTCGACATTATTTTTTGACTAGATGTTATATGATGCATATAATAGGTTAAATATTGTAAAAAAGTAAGTATTATCAAAGAGAATATTAAATTCTAACTCTGCAAATATATAATATTAACCAAAAATAATATTATTTAGTATAAAGTGTGGTGGAGGTATTAAGTAACATGTTTAATAACATAAATAAAAACATCAGGGTTTTGTCGCTGATGTTGATTGATGCACTCATAGTTAATATTTCATTATTTGGGTCTTTGCTGATTCGCTTTGACTGGGCAATACCTCTTAATTATTTACAACTAGTTAATAAATATGCTTTACTTTTTACCATTATTAGTTTAGCTTGCTTTGCCATGTTTGGGCTGTATAAACGTGTGTGGCAGTACGCTAGCATCGGTGAATTAATCACGATAATGTTAGCTGTTACGGTAGGGACTACTTTAAAAATTACCTTTGGCTACTTAATTGTAAATACAGAAGGTCCATTTTTACCACGAAGTGTACTCCTTTTAACTTGGTTTATGACTATCTTTATGATTGGTGGATCTCGCTTAATTTGGAGATTGTATAGGGAGCATAAAGCAGGAGGGCATATTAAAGGTGGCAAGCCCGTTGTGATTTATGGAGCTGGAGATGCAGGAGTCATGGTGGCTAGAGAAATGCGCAATCATTTTTCGACGCAAATAAATGTAGTGGGATTTATTGATGATGATCATGTTAAACGTGGTCTTAAATTATTAGGATTACCTGTCCTAGGAGATAGAGAGAATATAGCGAAGGTTGTAGAAAAGTATGGAATTGAAAGAATTATCTTAGCCATTCCATCAGCCGAGGGAAAAGAAGTTAGAAAAGTAGTCGAAATATGTAAAGAAACAAGTGCTGAGGTGCAAATATTACCAGGTATGTTTGATTTAATCGATGGAACGATTTCCGTAAATAATATTCGGGAAGTGCAAATTGAAGATTTATTAGGTAGAGAGCCTGTGAAGGTCGATTTAGAAGAAATAACAGAGTATACACATAATAAGACAGTCCTTGTAACAGGGGCAGGAGGCTCGATTGGATCAGAGCTGTGCCGTCAAGTGGCTAGATTTTCACCTAAAAAGCTGTTATTATTAGACATTTATGAGCATACTATATATGATTTAGAAATAGAATTACGTAATGAATTTCCAGAACTTAAAATTTATCCATTGATTAAAGATATCAGAGAAAAAGAATCCATGGAAAATGTATTCCGTGATTATTCGCCACAGGTAGTCTTTCATGCAGCAGCTCATAAGCATGTACCTTTAATGGAGCATAATCCTGAAGAAGCTATTAAAAATAATATTAAGGGTACATATAATGTAGCCCAAGCCGCAGATAGATTTAATGTGCAAAAGTTTGTCATGATTTCCACCGATAAGGCCGTAAATCCAACGAGCGTAATGGGAGCAACTAAGCGCGTGGGTGAAATGATTATTCAGCACATGGATAAAATTAGTAAGACAAGCTTTGTAGCTGTTCGTTTTGGTAATGTTTTAGGCAGTAAGGGCAGCGTTATCCCTTTATTTAAAAGGCAAATAGCAAATGGTGGCCCTGTAACTGTGACTCATCCAGAAATGGTGCGTTTCTTTATGACTATACCAGAAGCAGTCCAGCTCGTTATCCAAGCAGGAGCCATGGCAAGAGGTGGCGAGATCTTTATCCTTGATATGGGTGAGCCTGTAAAAATAATGGATTTAGCTAATAGTTTAATAAAATTATCCGGCTTTGAGCCTAATGTCGATATAGACATAAAGATTTCAGGCGTAAGACCTGGAGAAAAATTATATGAAGAACTCTTAACAGCTGATGACGTGTGCGATGCTACTACGCATAAAAGGATTTTTGTCGAAAAGCCGTCCGAGCCTGATGTAGCTGTAATGGAAGAAATAATCCTCGGTATCATGACAGATAATTTACCTGTAAATAAAGCAGGCGTTGAAATATACTTAAAGAATTTAATTCCATCATTTAGAGAAAAATGTGCAGAGAATTCAGCCGACTTTGACGAGCAAGAAGAAGTAAATGAGCAAGATTTAGACTTTAAATCAAATGAAGCAAATAATGTATTAGTAAGTTAATGATTAGATGGACCTCAGGTATAAATTGCCATGGGGTCTTTTTTTATGCTATCCATTTCCTGCACAAGAACCTAGGTATAAAACCACGTCAACTGGCGCAGAATAGCAAATTTGTAAGAAAATCAAGATAATTCATATATAAACATAATAAAACTTATAATGAGCATTAACAAAGTTGATTATAGATAAGTAGGAACTTAGACTAAATTAGTAGAATTACTTATACATATAAGATAAAGAGTTAATAGATATTAAAAAGATCAAAAATTACAAAGGAGATTTACACGTTTACCTTTACAGACATTTCCTATTGAACTGGTGAACTATTATGAACTATGAATTAATGAATTAATGAATTAATTATAAAATGGAGGGATTTAAGATGATGAAATTTGAAATTTCCGAAAATTCAGCAAAATACTTCGAACCTAAAGCAAAAGAGGAATTTAACTGGTTAGCACTTTTAGTGATGTCAAATAAACTTTTACACAATGCCTTTATTGGAGTTTGTTTTGTTTTATTTATTATGCCTATAATTGTAGGTCTTTCCATTTTCGGAATATTTGCAATTCCAGCCTGGTTTATCACTAAAGTAACGGGATTTAAAACTAGAGATAGAAAACACTTAAGGACCGGTTGGAGATTTACCTCATTGTAAAAATGATAAGCTCCCCTTTAGGTAGAAGGTTTAAGAAATAAAACTTGACTACTTAGAGGGGATTATTTTTGCGATATATTAGGGTTAATTTATATAAGCTAAGCGCAAAGGTGTATAGAAGTGAGCATTAGATGTATAAAAATGAGATAAAGTCTAAGACTAATAGTGATGTAAATTTGCAACTAACTGGTATATATTAGCATCTAAGACAGATTTAGTGTATAATATATATAGTGTTTTTATTTTAGCCTAGAAAGGGTTTTTCTATGTCGTTTCAAAAAATTATTGCCTGGGTCTTAGTTGTCATTTGGATGGGAGTTATTTTTAGCTTTTCAGCTCAAGTTGCTAACAAATCTAATCAATTAAGTACTGGTATCACAGAAATAATTGCTAAAACAGTGCAAAAGGTTGTACCACAGGCAGACCTTAAAATAAAAAATATAAATCATTTAATTCGCAAAAATGCGCATTTCTTTGTGTATTTAGTACTCGGATTATTAGTTGCTTATGCCTTAAAAACCCTCGGCGTTCATGGCTTTAAGGCCTTTTTTATTGGCTTAGTATTTTGCATTATTTATGCTATTTTAGATGAATTACACCAAATGTATGTACCAGGCAGGGGGCCAGGGCTAAAGGATGTCTTGATTGATAGCGCCGGGGCGAGTGTGGGTATTTGTACTTTTATGATTATTTATTATTTACTGAAAAAGCAGATTTGAAAAAACATAAATTCTCATATTACATAGATTTAATCAAAATATTTAGTGCTGGTATTTAAATATAAGTAAAGCTGTATTGCCGTAATGCAATAGGATATATAGATTTCTTAGCATATTTTTGAAAGATAAAAATATTAGTTAAGCACTATTTTTAAAAAAAGAAAGGATGAACTAATATTATGAATATACTAGTAACTGGTGGTGCTGGATATATTGGCTCACATACTTGTGTGGCTTTATTAGAAGCAGGCCATAGCGTATTTATAGCGGATAATTTTTCTAATAGTAAGCCGGAAAGCTTAGAAAAAATAAAACAAACATCAGGTCAAGACGTAACATTCTATCAAATAGATGTAACAGAAGAAGGTGAAGTAGATGAAGTATTTTCTAAGCATACTTTTAATGGCGTAATTCACTTTGCTGGCCTTAAAGCAGTGGGCGAATCTGTAGCAAAACCTCTAGAATATTATTATAATAACGTCGTAAGTACGTTGATTCTTGCCAAGGCATGCCTAAAATATAATGTGCCAAGATTTGTCTTTTCCTCCTCTGCTACGGTGTATGGCGATAATATTTCACCTTTTCACGAAGAAATGGATTTACTTCCAACCACTAATCCATACGGGGAAACTAAAGCCATGAGTGAACGTATCTTAATGGATGTTGCAAAGGTTAATCCTAGGTTTAGCGTATCCCTTTTGCGTTATTTTAATCCCGTGGGTGCTCATGAAAGTGGTTTAATTGGCGAAAATCCTAATGGAATTCCGAATAATTTAATGCCTTTTGTGACCCAAGTGGCAAAAGGAAAACGTGACAAGTTAAGTGTCTTTGGTAATGACTATGATACAGTAGATGGTACTGGGGTTAGGGATTATATTCATGTGGTGGACCTAGCTGAAGGTCACGTGGCAGCAATGGAACATTTAGCACCTGGTGTACATATTCATAATCTTGGGACAGGCCAGGGTACCTCTGTATTAGAACTTGTTCATGCTTTTATGGAAGTAAATGGAGTAGATGTACCGTATGAAATCGTAGACAGACGTCCGGGCGACATCGCTACTTGCTATGCTAATGCAGCTAAAGCAGAACGAGAACTAGGATGGAAAGCAAAAAAAGGCATCAAAGAAATGTGTAAAGACGCCTGGAGATTTGAGCAGGGGAATAAATAAAATACATCTTATCTAGGTTTAGCGTATCCCTTTTACATTATTTTAATTCCATCTATGCACCTGCCATTTTGGTAGGTGTTTTTGTTATTTGCAGACAAAGTGTTGTGCGGTGGATAATGTGAGAAATACTTTAAATTTATATTTATTGACACGCAATACTAAATTGAATTATTATTAAGACAAAATATGCGTACATAAAATTATGCAATATTATTTATCATCTTTCACATTAATCTACATAAATTATACTAATTAATCATATAAAGGTAGGTGATGGGATGGAAAGTAGAAAAGAAGTAAATAAGCAGCAGATTTACTATGCTAGGACATATCGCCACTTAAAAGGGAACTTGAAGCAGTCTTTGCTTTATCTTTTTCTTTTTATAATTCCCATCTTAGTTTTGCTACTCTTTTTATATGGTGATGTAACAATTATTATGAGCAAAATGGCTATAAGTTTTCTTAAAGAAATCTGGCCAAATAAGAGTTTTTCAATCGCGCAATTTGAGCTCGTCAGGGGTCTAACCGATGTTAGTGCTGTCCAGACTATAACTGTAATGCCTAGTTTAAAAGAAATTTATATAAATATTATTGTTAATATTGTACTATTACTTTTCCTATTTAGTGGTAAAAGAAAGACAAAACCCATTTCAATCTATCTTGTGATTTTAGTTTTTTTCCATTTGGTTAGCTGCATATATTTTCTCTTCGCAGCCAAGTACTTTCCCTATTCTACGAGTGATTTTTCAGAACTTTATATGAAGCAGCAAGTGGGTATCTGGATTTTTTTCCTAGTTCTTACTGGAATAATTACAGCATTTATGGGCAGTGGATATTTTATAACCAGAATGGCTACAGTGATAGGCATCATGACTTATTCACTTATTTTTGGAGTTATTCGCTACATTGTCTCTTTATACATCCTTCTTGAGTTTTCCATATTATACATGATAATAATGTTTTTTTTCTTGGGTCCATTTTTTGACTTTTTGTATCTTGTTGCCATTTACTCTTTCTTTATGAATCGAATGATTAATGTCTACGAGTTAAAACGTGGAAAGGAAAGATGGATATGGTCATAAATGTATTAAAACTATATATGTTCTTGATCATAGTAATAATGCTTATTTATGCTGGCAGACATATGGTTTTTTCCTACAATAGAGTATTCGTGAAACAACGAATTTACTATAATGATATTATTTCTAGTGTTATGCCTAGTATATCTATCCTAATTCCTATGCATAATGAAGAGCTAGTTATCCATTATATAATGGAGTCACTTCTTGCTTGTGATTATGACAAGGATAGAATGGAAATAATTCCTATAAATGACAACTCAACCGATAGAACGTGGGAGATCTTAGAGGAGTACAGTCAGCAGTATGAATTCATCCGTCCTCTAAATAGGGATTCAGAGCTCAATGGGAAACCAGCAGCACTAAATGATGCTATGGAAATAGCGAAGGGTGATATTATTATTGTTTTTGATGCTGATTATAGACCAGCAAAGGATATGCTAAAGCAATTGGCTGTAGCTTTTGGAGATCCTGAGGTTGGAGCTGTAATGGGGCGAGTTATACCATATAACACCAATACTAATCTTTTGACTAGATTATTAACTTTAGAGCGTTCAGGAGGATATCAGGTAGATCAGCAAGCTCGATACAATATGAGATTAATTCCACAATATGGTGGTACTGTAGGAGGATTTCGCAGAGAGATTTTCATGGAAATGGGAGGCTTTAATCCATCGGTATTAGCTGAAGATACTGAGTTGACTTATCGCCTTTATATCAAAGGCTGGAAGGTTATTTATGCTAATTCGGCAGAATGTTATGAGGAAGCCCCTGAAACGTGGTCAGTTAGAGCACGCCAGATTCTAAGATGGTCGCGTGGGCACAATAATGTTTTGTTTAGGTATTTTTTTAAGACACTTACTACTACTAATATGAATTTTCGGGAAAAGGTAGATGGCATTCTTCTTTTAATGGTCTATGCGATTCCCTTTTTGCTAGCCCTAGGTATCCTAGACTCCTTGGTACTCTTTCTTCTAGGAGAAATGAATATTTTTGCTGGATGGTGGGTATTACTTTTTATCGGTGCTTATAGTACATTTGGAAATTTTGCACCTTTTTATCAAATTGGTAGTGCACAGATGATGGATGGAACTCGAAAGGAAGTGCTTCTGTTACCACTTGTCATGTTTAATTTCTTCTTTTATATGTGGAATATTAGTCTAGGATTTTTGTATGCTATTGTAGATATTATTACTAGGCGAAATGTTAAATGGGCTAAAACTAATAGATTTACAAAGCAGCCCTCTGAGGAGGTGCGCTCTTGATGGAAAATATGATTTTACTGATTATGGTATTTATCCTGCTTTTGACGGCGCCAGTATGGATTGCTTATATATATTTTAAAAAGGACTCTGCAAATGCGCCGTATATTAATAAAAATAGAGACAGGGATCCCCGATATTTTGGGATTTCTTTCTCTAGAATGATTAAGGAAAAGTGGCATACACGGGACCTGGAAGGTTATATGATGCTTTCACGCCTAGAAAAAACCATTAGTTCAGAGGTGCTGGGGTCTTTAGAAGATGTGGAGGATATTGTAATTGCTGAAGAAGATGAATTCCATCCAGTAAAGAAGCATCGCTTTTTAAAGGAAATATATGCTAGGGGTCAGGTGTGGCTAGAAGGTATAACGGAGCTAAGAGCCATTTATAGTGATAAAGATATGATGATTGGAAATAATACTCACATTTTCCGGTGGTTAGATGCAGAAGGAACTGTAGCTATTTTTGATAGTTGTCAATTAGGGGTCAGTGCTACTAGTGCAATAAGGATAAGTATTGGTTATGACTGTTCTTTTCGTAGACTCTATGCACCAGAGATTCTGTTAGGTCAGCATGCTGGAAAGGAAGCTTTAAATAACGTGGCTCAGCGTATTAAGGAGAATAACTTTTGTCTAGAAGAAATTCCTGATGCGATTTATCGAGTAAAAACATCTTTATGGCAATATCTTGAAGATGAGGAAATCCTTTTAGGGTCAGTTATAGCTACTGAAGATTTGCAGATTACCGAGGATACAATTATTCATGGAGATGTAAGAGGACAAAAAAGTATTAAAATTTTAGATCGTGCTATTATTTGTGGAAATGTATTTGCAGAAGGAAAAATTATTTTGGGTGAATTTAGCTGTGTACTGGGCAATTTATTTTCGCAGGAGACAATTATCCTAGAAAAGGGCGCTGTAGTAGGGAAAAGGGGGCGGATATCCTCAGTTGTTGCCCGGGAAGGCATTATTTTTGAAGGAGATAATTTTGTTTATGGACTTGTAAGCTGTGAACATGGTGGAAGGACATCGCCAGCTAAAGAAAATCAGGGAGAAGGCGTGCGACAATATAGCTATCTAGCTAAGGTAGAAGAAAATAAAAGTCTTATCTTTAAGAATGCGGAAAGCTTTGTAAATCATGACCCTCAAGGATTTAGACGCCAAAAAGAAATTGAAAAAGTAGAAATCCCTGAAGGTGTACTCTTTATACCTCGTTCCTTTTTTTATGAATGCAGCGGAATAAGGGAACTTAAACTGCCTTCAACTTTAGCAGAAATTCATGATTTTGCTTTTAAAGGATGTGCTCAGCTAAAAGAGCTTTCTTTAATTGATTTAAAAAGGTTAAGAAAAATTGGCACTTCTGCTTTTGAAGGTTGTACTCGCCTAGAACGCGTCATCTTGCCAGGAGGATTTGAGGAAATTGGTATAGCAGCATTTTCTGGATGCACTATGTTAACAGAAGTAATTATCGAGGAACCTGCTGCAAGTCTTTATAAGATTGGAAGCCATGCTTTCATGAACTGTATAAATCTTCAAAATTTAGAACTGCCCGCAGGAGAAATTGAAATAGGAATCAGTGCATTTAGAGGGTGTGACCAGCTAGATACCGTGATTAAAGAAAGAGGTTTAGAGCAAGCAGAATTAATAAATAAAAAAGGTTTAGATCAAGTAGAATTAAGAAAGAAAAAGGATTTAGATCAAATAGAATTAATAAAGAAAGAAGGAGGTGTCTTAGCAGATGGAGCTGAATAGAAAAAAATTAGCCCTGATGGGTTTAGCAGGTGCCCTTATTTTAATCATTTTGACCTCTGTTTTTTCACTCCTTCATACATATCTTGATAAAACGAAATCTTTAAAGGAATCAAAGGTGAGTCACGTGGAACTTGTAAACCAAAATCCAAATCAAAACCAAAACCAAAGCCAAAATCCAAACCAAAATCAAGGTCTAGAGGCAGATTATAAAATAAAGATGGAGCCAGATAGCATTACGGATGAATGGATTTATTATCCAGAACGAGTTATTAAGCGCATTAATTATAATGAACAAGAAATAACAACAAAAGCTTCTGAAATTAATCGATTTTATGAGATGATCCCAGGGTCAGTGCAAAAGTATTTTATGTTGGTACCAGGGAGAATAGGATATGAGCCAGGTCTCACAGAATATGCAAAGGGAATGTGGCAAACAAAAGAAAAGTTTCAAGACCTTTTAAATACTAGTGTGAAAATAGTGGATGTTTCAGAAAGTTTAGCACAGCATAAATCAGAGTATCTCTTTTTTAGAACTGATAATGCTTGGACAGCTAGGGGAGCATATTATGGAGCACAAGATTTTTTAAAGGCTAGTAATACGGATATTATCTATACTTTAGCTGACTATCAGGAGACTTGGAGTAACTTATACACCGGGGCAAGAAAGTTAGATAAAGAGTGGAAGATCTCTCATAATCTCCAAGATAAAATATATCATTATAGAAATACTGAGAACATTTTTTGGCAGAATATTGTAGTAGGAAACAAAGAAAATCAGTATGTGATGTCAAGAGAGCCTATTATTTCAATTTCTCGCACGGGTATAGACACTTTTGTAGGGGGCATCTTTTCCCATTCAATGCTAGAAGGAAGTGGAAACAATAAAAAAACCTTGCTCCTAATAGGTAATTTCGATGCGAAAGTTTTTGCTCCCTGGCTGCTTCCTTATTATGAAAAGATATATTTTGCAAACAGCATTTATTATCAAGGTGATAAGGACGAATTTCAGAAAATTTTTACGGAATATAATATTAAGGATGTTCTGATTTTAGAAGGAGTATATACGATGGAAAAGGGTCAAATATACGATAAATGGTCGTAATATTAAAGGGAAAAATTAGGATTAAGGTAACGATTGAATTAAGGATAAAGGTGAAATTAGGATAAAGATAAAAATATGGATAAAGAATAGGAGGTGTAGAATGCAAACAGTTTTTCGAAAAGAAATCAAATATATAATTTATAGATCGGACTTTTTAAGGATTAAAAAGCATCTAGATGCAGTCTTAGAAAAGGATGCTCATGGTGGGCCTGATGGATATCTGGTGAGATCTCTTTATTTTGACTCACTCTATGATAGAGACCTAAATGATGTGTTAGATGGTGTCCTAGAAAAAAGAAAGATACGAATTCGGATATACAATCCAGAGCAAGAAAAGGCAAAGCTTGAGTATAAATGTAAAAGTGGTACTGATGGTAGAAAAAATGGATTACAAATAACTCGAGAAGAAGTGCATAAAATGGAACACATGGACTATTCATTTTTAATGGATCGACCAGAAGAAATTGCCTGGGAAATATATAGAAGACTGCTCTCAGGTGCCTACACCCCAAAGACTATTATCGAGTATCAAAGGCTAGCTTATATTTATCCTGTGAGTGATGTCCGCATATCTTTTGACACAGATATACGAACAAGCGGCACCCCATTTGGACTTTATGAATCAGCACCTTTAGGAATACCTGTTATGATGCCACATTTAGGGGTTTTAGAGGTGAAATATAGTGGGTTTCTTCCAACGATTATTAAAGAATTAATAGCACCTTTAGATCATGTAGCCGTAGCAAATAGTAAATATGCCGTTTCAAGATTATTTGTATAAAGGGGAGATTTAGATGAACGAATTTATTCTTGAAAATTTGACTAACACAGAATCATTAAAAGTTTCGGTAATTTTACTAAATAATATTGTTGCTTTAGCGGTAGTAGCTTTTATTATGCTCACATATCGAATCACCTATACAGGAACAGCTTATAGTAAAAAATATAATATTTCTCTTGGGATGATTGCGATTATTACAACAATGATTATGAGTGTTATTAGTAATAATTTAGCACTTTCACTAGGTATGGTCGGTGCACTTTCTATTATTCGTTTTCGTACAGCAGTTAAAGATGTACGGGATTCAGCCTTTATCTTTTGGGCCATTGCTTCAGGGATTGGGTGTGGGGTAAGTCAATATATGCTCATTGCTATTGGTAGCTTTGTTTTATTTGTATTTCTTTTAATCATGCGCCAAATATCTCCCGATAATCGTCAGCTTATTATAATTCAAACTATTCCAGCTGTTCAAAATAAGGTAGAAGGAGCAATTACGGAACATTTAGGCAAAAAGGTACGCTTGACCATGAAAAACTTAACCAAGGAAACATGTGAAATGGTTTATACAGTCTCCGAGGGAGCTTTAGAAAAGGCAAATCAAATCCAGATGGTGGATATTGTCCAAAAATTGATTAAAATTGAAGGTGTGCATCGGGTAAATGTGGTGGAACAGCTAGATGACATCTCGCGTTAAGAGGAGGTAAACCTCATGAAAAAAACCATAGCACTTCTGCTTTTTGCCCTTTTAATTATTATCCTTGCAGTTAACTTGGAGCAAATCATTATAGGTATCAAGAAAATAGATGTAAAACCACCTTTTACGGATAAGAATATAGAATACCAAAAGGCTTTAGAAGATGACTTTACTACGAATTTGCCAGTTATTATAATTGATACAAAAAAGCAAATGATAGATAAAGATACAAAAACATGGGCAAAGGCAGCTGTTTTAGAAAAGGTGCCAGGAGGAAAAAGTATTCTCAGTAAGCCAGATCAAGTAATGGATATTCAAATAAATTATCGCGGTGCTTCCTCTTATGCCTACTTTGACAAGCGTCAATATAGAATTAAATTTTTTAAAGATACTAATAGCACAAAAGAGCTAAATTATGAATTAGCCGGAATGGAGCCTGATAGTGAGTGGGTGCTGCATGGACCTTTTTTAGATCGAACTTTAATGAGAAATCATCTAATTTATGGCCTAGCAGGAGAAATTATGGACTGGGCACCTGATTCGAGGTTTATGGAACTATTTGTTAATGGCTATTATCAAGGTGTTTATTTAGCTGTAGAACCCGTGACAAGTGGAGCATCAAGACTTCGCTTAAATACATTTGGTCTAGTATCTGGAAACACTCCCTATATTGTAAAAAGGGAGCGCATAGATACAGAAATAGAAAGCATTTCAACTTATGGAGAAATAGCAGGACATACGTCACAAGAACTTTCAATCGAATATCCAGCTAGTAAAAACTTAACCCATGCTCAAAGAAAATTTATCGAAAATGATCTAAGTACCTTTGAAACTGTGCTTTATGGAGATAAGTTTGCTGATCCAGAAAAAGGTTATGCAAAATATATTGATGTGGATTCCTTCGTGGATTATGTAATTATTAATGAAGCTACCATGAATTATGATGCAGGTAAATTTTCGGTCTACGCCTATAAAGACCTTAATGAAAAACTTAAAATGACAGTGTGGGATTTTAATAACTCGTATAATCATTATCAATGGTCTTATCATAAATATGACCAATTTTTCCTAACAGATTCCCCGTGGTTTGATCGTCTATTACAGGATCGGCAATTTGTCGAAAAGGTCGTTCACCGGTATCGTGAACTGCGCAAAGATATCTTAAGTACAGAAAATATCCATCAGCATATTGATGATTATCAGATGGAACTAGGTAGTGCCATTGATCGGAATTTTGACGTGTGGGGTTATTCTTTTAGATTAACCTTACTATTCAAAAAAGGGGAACAAGAAAGAGAGCCAAGAAATTACGACGACGCCATTTTGCAACTAAAAACTGCAATCGAATCAAGATTTTCTTTCCTTGATGAAAATATAGAGGAACTGTATAAAAATTGTGTTAATTAATATGATTGAAAAAGGTAGGACTATTGTTAGCAAATATCCAGAAATAGAGAAGTAATTATTTTTGGATATTTGTTATGGAAAATTACAAAAAAACCAGTAGAGGGAGCATAAAATATACTCAGCACGTTGGTGCATTAGTACATTACCGCTCTCTACAGGGGTTACTTAGTATTTAAAATCTTATAAATTCTCTGTAACAAGCGCTTACATGATTAATTTACAAACATCGGCGACAAGCGCCTGCACCATTAATCCACAAAAATTTCTGCAATTTCCTTGGGATCATTTGTCTGTGCTAGGGCTAGCATTAATTTTAATCTCGCTTTTTGCCCGGAAATTTCACCAGCCAGGATTACCCCTAGTTCTTTTAAATGTTTTCCTCCACCTTCATAGCCATAAACATCAAGTACGCGCCCACCATGTACTCTGGTAGTAAGTACGACGGGAATGTTTTTAGCAATTGCCAGTTTTATCCCTGGGATTACGCCAGGTGGAATATTACCCCGTCCTAAACCTTCTAGCACAATGCCTTTTACGCCTTTTTCTACGAGTAATTTGATAATCGTATCATCTACTCCCGAGGCTAATTTAATTAAATGCACATCTTCTACTAAATCATTTATGTTAAGCTTTTGTACTCCAAGGGGCAAGCGCTTAAAGATAACCTGGTCATTATCTACATAACCAATTGGGCCCCAAAAAGGAGAGGCAAACGTTTTAATATTAGCAGAGTGAGTTTTTGTGACATCACGCGCGGTATGTATTTCTTCATTCAATACGATTAAAACCCCTTTACCCGCGGCATCTTTAGAATAGGCTGTTTTAACTGCATCCAGGATATTTTTAGGCCCATCAGGACTAATTTCAGCTGAGCTTCTCATCGCAGCTGTTAAGCAGACCGGCTTATTACTAGTAATGACTAAATCTAACATATAAGCAGTTTCTTCTAAGGTATCTGTACCATGGGTAATGACAACGCCTGCTACATCTTCTTGCGCTAAAATATCATCTACCCTTTTAGCAAGTGTAAACATAATTTTCGGTGTCATATGTGGGCTGGGTATATTTGAATACTCCATTACTTCAATCGGGCAAATATCTTTTAGTGGAGGGACAGCTTCAACTAATTCAGCTCCTGTCACTGCGGGAACAATCCCTTGCTTTACGGGATCATAACGCATGGCAATTGTTCCGCCTGTGGAAATTACTACTACCTTTGCTTTGGTCATTTATTTTTCTCCTTCCATACTAAATCATCAAGTAGACCAGGGTAGGGGTGTTTTTCTAAATGCTCCCTGTGCCAACTATAATATCATGAAGTTTATTGGTCATAAAGCTGATACCCGCATCATCTTGACTTACAAGTTCAGCAAGCTCTGCTAAGATATTAACCTTTTCTTGCGAATATTCTACTGACATTACACTGACTTCCTTTTGAATTTTATATAGATATCTTTTTCCTTATATGAAATACTTATACAAAAAAACATAAAATCATGTCAGTATTTTATTCAAGGAATTAATAGGAATTATCCTTTGGGAGGTACATTTGGTCTTTACTATGAATAGTGATGAAAAACAATTACTAAAAGAAGAATTAATTTTACTCCAGTGAAACAAGCTATTGCTACTTTCTACTGGGGTATTGTTTGGCAGCAAGGCTCTAAAATATCATTTGTATTATAGTACCCTTTTTTTATGACTTAAGCCATTAACTTAGCAACCCCCCCCCAACTTAGCAAGCCAATTATAAGTTTTCAGATAATTTGCTATACTGTATATAGGCGTTAAATTAGGCATTAAAATAGCAAGGATCAGGATTTTAAAAATATGAAAAGAGATGAGAAATAAAATGGTGCAAAATAAACCAGATTTAAGAAATGATAAAGTCTTACCTTTATTATTTAAATTATCGCTTCCTATAATAATGGCTCAGTTAGTTAACCTTTTATATAATGTCGTTGACAGGATATATATCGGTAGAATGGCAAATGGTGAAATTGCGATGGCTGGGGTGGGGGTAGCGCTCCCGATTATTATTATCGTAGCTGCCTTTAGTGGTCTGATTGGCATGGGGGGTGCCCCTTTGGTTGCGATTAAAATGGGTGAAGGGGATAATGATGGCGCAGAAAAGATACTCAGTAATAGTTTTGTCACTTTAATAATTATTTCGGTTATTCTGACTTCAGCGATTATTCTCTTTAAAAGTAAAATAGTCTGGCTTTTTGGAGCAAGTACCACGACCGTTGGGTATACATTAGATTATTTAACTATATACATGCTAGGAACAATTTCTGTGCAAATAGCCCTTGGCATGAACCCTTTTATCAATACGCAAGGGTTTACCAAAATAGGTATGAAGACGGTTATGATTGGTGCTGTGGCTAATATAATTCTTGATCCTATTTTTATTTTTGGCCTTAATATGGGAGTAAAGGGAGCAGCCCTTGCTACGGTTATCGCACAAACCCTTTCTGCAATTTGGGTCTTGAAATTTTTAATTAGTGGTGAAAGTAAATTAAAGATTAGAAAAGCCTATTTAATTCCTGAATTTAAAATTATGAAGTCCGTGATAGCTCTAGGGATATCGCCTTTTGTAATGCAATCCACAGAAAGCCTTGTCTTAATTTCTTTAAATAATATGTTAATGCTTCATGGCGGAGACTTAGCTGTAAGTGCGATGACTATTATGTCGAGCATTATGCAGATGATTTTACTTCCTGTAGTGGGCTTAAGTAATGGTGCCCAACCAATTATTAGCTATAATTTTGGGGCAAGACAATTTGACCGAGTGCAGGCGGCGTTTAAAATTTTAGTCAAGAGTGCACTTTGTTATACAGTTGTTATTTATACTTTATTAATGACGCTACCTCATGTATTTGTGTTGATTTTTAATAATGATCCTGCGTTACTAAAAATAGCAACGTGGAGTATTCGAATTTATTTTGCTGGCATTTTCGCTTTAGGCGTACAAATATCATGCCAAATGACCTTTATCGCCCTTGGAAAAGCGCGGATTTCTATTTTACTTGCTTTACTGCGAAAGGTAATTTTATTAATTCCGTTAATCTTTATCTTGCCCCATTTCTGTGAAAATAAACCCTTTGGAGTATTACTAGCAGCTCCAATTGCCGACATTACCGCAAGTATTACAACTGGGATTTGCTTTGCCGTATTTTATAAAAAGAAACTTTCCCTAACTAAGGAAATAAAACCTGAGGCAGGGCTTACCTTGACCCATAGCGGAAATTAACAAAAAACTGGATGCATGGCCCGTTAAAGTAGCGGCACCATGCATCCAGTTGTGTAATATCTTAATTAAATTAATTGTATTCTTTACTTGGATCTGATTAATACAGCACTTCTTCTTATTATACTATTTAGTAGATATTCTTAAGATATTATCTAGCAGGTATTCTAATTATTTGTCCAGGGCTAATGAAATTAGGGTTTATGATTTCTGGATTTACCATGAGTATGCTCTGTATGGGTACATTAAATCTAAGAGAAATACTATAAAGAGTATCGCCAGGCTGAACTAAATAATTAAAAACAGGTGTTGGCGGCATAGGGGGGATAGGGACATATCCGCAATTAACTCCTAGAGCCTTCCAAGTAGCAACATTAACCACTCCAGTAACTGGTAATCCTCTAGCCTGTTGTAATCTTCTCACAGCATCATCAGTCATAGAGCCAAAATAACCGGTGATTGGTCCATAATAAAAACCAGAATATCTTAAGGCAATTTGTAATCTTCTAACAGCAGCTCCACGGTTTCCCATTCTTAAAGTTGGGCAAAAGGCCGGTGGCTTTTCTTCTGGCGCAGGGATCATGACAACTAGGCCGACATATATATTATCAGGGTCTTTAATATTAGGGTTAGCTTGTAATAATTGATCTAAAGTAACATTATATTTCTCGGCAATGCTATTTAGAGTATCACCAGACTGAACAGTATACTTTTGCATTTTGATAACCTCCTTTTTGAAATTACTTTGAAATTATTCCTATGATATATTATGGTTATTATTTTTTGAGGGTTCATAATAATCTAAGAAATTTGACTTTGGAGCTCCTTATATTAATTTAGTCGGGATAGGTAGAGCGGCGATGGCAGCAGCATTAGTTGGAAAACAAATTGGTGATTTACTAGAAAAAGGCACAGTACCCAAGGAATATCAAAGGTTTGGCTCAACCGTGGAAGAAATATTTGATGATATCAGACAATTAAAGTTAACCTATGGAGATAAAACCACAGAAATCTCGCCTGGGGCAATTGGTTTATATTCTTATTTAAATAGAGTTTCCGTAGGTGTGCAGCAGTTAATGGCTTTAAATCGTAAATTCATGCTAGAACATATTGACCGCACGGACATCGTGCCGTTAACAGAACTTGCAGCAAAGGTTACAGGGCTAAAGACCTTTGAAGAGTTGACAGAGCAGGAGCTGGATAATATATAAAAGTAATAAAAGGCTTAAAATGGATAGCATGATTAAAATGTTTAATAGGCTAATATTTAAAAGTTCATGTATCTATATATAATAGATGCAGTAGTGAATATAGTATTATATTTTAGCGAAAAGGAATAGGTTTTAAATTTAAAAGCGGCTTACCATGGGTGAGTCGTTTTTTGCTATTTATGGACTTTAAAGGGTTATCTTTCAGGATGATTTACGGTAAAAGAAATTATTTAAATTATTAAGACATGAGTTAAGTTAGATAGGAGGTAATTTATCTAATAGACCAAATATTACAAAATAATTGATATATTAGACTAAATTAAAGAACCTAAACTTGGATATGATATAATAGAATTGAAATAAGATAAACTGGATTAAGTTTAAAACAAATTAAAATATAGCTAATTATTTGAGTGGTAGAAAATTGCATATTTCAAGATAAACTTTAAAAAAGTAAAGAAAAAGTAATTTTTTTAAGGGGGAGTTAAATGTCACGAGATGGAGGTTTTCTGATAAGTCTACTTACGGAACTAAGAGGGCTTCCGAAAGAAACAGGATGGGTAGAATTTAAACAGAACAATGCGCAGCCTGAAATGATCGGTGAGTATATCTCAGCTCTAAGTAATTCGGCAGCATTAGAAGGAAAAAAGGATGCTTATTTAGTATGGGGTATAGAAGATGAAACTCATAATATCATAGGAACGACTTTTCGTCCAAGTGCCGTTAAAAAGGGTAATGAAGAACTTGAAAATTGGCTTTTAAGGCTTTTATCACCACGTATTATGTTTAGATTTTTTGAAATTGAGACTGATGATGGTTTAGTTGTCATACTACAAATTGAAAGAGCTTCTAATAAGCCAGTTCAGTTTCAAGGTCAAGAATATATTCGCATAGGGTCTTATAAAAAAAATATAAAGGAATATCCTGAAAAGGAGCGTGAACTTTGGCGCATTTTTGATCAGAAACCCTATGAAGATTTGATATCATTACAAAATATTCCAGAAGATGAAGTGCTCAATTACTTAGATTATAGTAAATACTTTGAATTACAGGATATCCCATTACCAGAAAATAGATATTTAATCTTAGAAAGACTTGTTGAAGATAAAATGATAATGAAAAATTCTGCAGCTGGATATGATATAACAAATTTAGGAGCGATTTTGCTTGCAAAAGAATTATCTAAATTCCCTAATTTAAAAAGAAAATCAGTGCGGGTAATAATCTATAAAGGAAAAAATAGAATTGAAACTGTACGTGAACAAGAGGGAGGCAAGGGTTATGCTTCAGGATTTGAAGGATTAATTGGGTTTATTGATAACCTTTTACCAAGAAATGAAGTGATTGAGAAAGCCCTTAGGAAAGAGGTTCCTATGTATCCTGAATTATCAGTCCGTGAATTAGTAGCAAATGCAATAATTCATCAAGATTTAACATTACGAGGGACAGGTCCAATGATTGAAATATTTACAGATCGAATGGAAATAACTAATCCAGGAATTCCTTTAGTGAATACAGAACGTTTTTTAGATAGTCCTCCACGATCAAGAAATGAATCTTTAGCGTCCTTTATGAGAAGAGTAGGTGTTTGTGAGGAAAGAGGAAGTGGGATAGATAAGGTAGTTTCTCAAACTGAATTTTATCAATTACCCGCTCCTGTAATTGAAGTAACAGAAGAACATACACGTGTTACTTTATATAGTTATAAGCCATTTAATGAAATGGAGAAAGAGGAAAAGATACAAGCTTGTTATTTTCACGCATGTCTAAAATATGTTTCAAAGGACTATATGACTAACGCTAGTCTTAGACAACGTTTTGGATTAGATGATAAAAATAGTTCGACGGCTTCCAGAATTATAAGGGATGCTGTAGATGCAAACAAAGTTAAGCCACTTGATCCTAATACCGCACCAAGATACATGAAATATGTTCCTTACTGGGCGTAGTTAATCATAAAATATAGCTTAATGCTGATTAAAATTCTAATTTTAACTTGCTGGTAACTTGCACAACTGATCTAAAAGAGTGTAAAAAGACGTCAAATATAAGTAAAAAGGCGTATTTTTAACTTGCTGGTAACTTGCACAACTGATTTTAAAAGCGACTTACAGGGGTGATGATGATGTATTCTACTATACAAAAGTGGGGTAATAGTCAAGCAGTCAGGATACCAAAATATATATTAGAAATGACCGGATTAAATGAAAATGACCAAGTAGAATTAAAGGTTCAAGAGGGGATAATGGTGCTAATTCCTGTTAAAAAACATAAGACACTAAAAGAAAGAATTAGTAATTATACCGGTGATTATAAATGTGCTGAGTGGGATACAGGTAAGCCTCAAGGAGAAGAGGTACTCTAATGTTATATTTACCTGAACAAGGCGATATTTTTCTTTTAGATTTCGACCCACAAAAACTACTGGTGTACTTATGTGTGAACAAGCTAAAGCATTAGATATAGCGGCTAGAAAATTCTAATTTTGTGAAAAAGTACCTGTATATATAATAGATGCAGTAGTGAATATAGTATTATATTGTAACGAAAAGGAATAGGTTTTGAATTTTAAAAGCGGCTTACCCCAGGGTGAGTCGTTTTTTGCTATTTATTTTCTTCTTTAGTAAGCTTTATGAAAATATCAATTAGGAGGAGAATAAAATGGCAAAAATCATAAAAAAATTAATTAAATATAATTTCAGCACAGGAAACAAGCCAGAGTATCTAGTGATTCATGATACTGGTAATAGGAGAAAGGGTGCAAATGCCTTAGCACATTTCAATTATTTTAATGGTGGCAATCGAGGGGCTTCTGCGCATTATTTTGTCGATGATAAAGAAATAATTCAGGTAGTCGAGGATTGTAATGCAGCCTGGCACTGCGGCGATGGAAAGGGTAAATATGGGATTACAAATTATAATTCACTAGGGATTGAGATTTGCCTTAATTCTGATGGGGACTATGAACAGACTTTAAAAAATGCACTAGTTTTAATTAATTCTCTGCAAGATAAGCATGGAATTAGCAATGAAAAGGTAGTGCGTCATTTTGATGCTAGTAGAAAAATATGCCCTGGGAGTATGAGCACGGAAAATTGGCGGAAGTGGCATGAGTTTAAGAAAGATTTAGCACAATTAAATAAGCAGATTAATCAAAGAAACAAGGAAAAGTATGAAGATACCGACCTTTTAGATCCTCATTACTTTGAGGTTTGCAGTGCTATTACAAAATTACATCAACAGGGGATAATTAATTCACCGGAGTATTGGCATAAAAACTTGGGGTTAGGTGGTATGGTTAAGGGGGAATATGTGGCTACCTTATTAAAGAGAGTTGCTTTAAAATTATAACTATAAAAGCCGTGTATAACGTTTAATTTAACCTTAAATATGATAAAATAAGCTTAATTCAATAAATAGTAAAACTAATTATATGAGAGGTTTAAAATAATATTTATAATATGCGAAAAATTCTTCTGTTCATTAAAGAAAGAGTGTAAGCTAATTAAAGATTACAAGTACAATAAAAATTTTCTAAAATTTGAGATAGAAGAGAATAAATTTAGAAAAAATTAAATATTTTGAAGAAATGAGGTAAACCAAATGTTAAAGATATTATCAATTTTCGGAACTCGCCCGGAGGCTATTAAAATGGCACCTCTGGTAAAAGAGCTCGAAAAGAGTGAATATATTGACTCTAAGGTATGTGTGACAGCGCAGCATAGGCAAATGCTTGATCAGGTGTTAAAGACCTTTAAGATAGTACCTGATTATGATTTAAATATTATGAAAGATCGTCAAACATTAACCGGCGTGACTAACAAGGTTTTAAGTGGAATTGAGGAAATCTTTGAACAGGACAAGTTTGACATGGTTTTAGTGCATGGAGATACGACCACGACCTTTGCATCGAGTTTAGCAGCCTTTTATAGTCAAATCAAAGTTGGTCATGTGGAAGCGGGCCTAAGGACATATAATAAATATTCTCCTTATCCTGAGGAAATGAATCGCCAAATGACTGGAATTTTAGCTGACCTTCATTTTTCACCTACGGGGGTGGCGAGGGATAATTTAGTGCAGGAAAACAAACCAGAAAGCGCAATTTACATTACAGGCAATACGGTAATCGATGCTTTGACTACTACTGTGGATGAAGGATATCATCATGAGGTTTTAGAGAAGATCTCTAAAGATAAGAGAATAGTTTTAGTGACTGCTCATCGTAGGGAAAACTTAGGTGAACCTTTAGAAAACATTTGTAAGGCTATTTTACGCTTAGTTGAGGAATTCCCTGATATTGAAGTGATTTATCCTGTGCATTTAAATCCAAGGGTTAGAGAGGTTACTGATAAATATTTAAGTACGCAAGAGAGAATTCATTTAATAGAGCCTTTAGATGTACTAGACTTTCATAACTTTATGAATAGGGCGTATTTAATTTTAACGGACTCAGGAGGATTACAAGAAGAAGCGCCTTCTTTAGGTAAGCCGGTCTTGGTTTTACGGGACACAACTGAAAGACCAGAAGGGGTAAGTGCAGGAACTTTAAAGCTTGTGGGTACGGATGAAGAATTAATTTATAGTGAAGCAAAAGAATTATTAACTAATGAGGAAAGTTATCTAAAAATGGCTCAGACTGCGAATCCTTATGGTGATGGTAAGGCTTCAAAACGCATAGTTGAGGCTATCCTACATTATTTCGGCAAGGGTGAAAAGCCTGAAGAATTTCGTCTAAATTAAGAATTCAGACTGGAATAAAAATGTAAATTAGAATAAGAATTTAACTTAATTTAAGAATTAACTTTAAATTACAAAAAATATTGTGATATTTATCATAGCAAAAATGGGTACAAGAGTGGTATTATATTAATATGCAATTATGTTTTAATAATGATGAAAATAAATTTGATTCTTAATATAGCTTAAAGGAGATGTCTTTATGTATAATGAAAAAGTTATAGAATATGCTAAAAACCCTCGTAACCAAGGTGGAATGGATAACCCAGATGCTGTTGGTGAAATTTCAAATCCTGATTGTGGGGACGCTACTACAATCTTCTTAAAAGTAGAAAATAATATTATCGTAGATGTAAAGTTTGATACTTTTGGTTGTGCGGCAGCAGTAGCAACTAGCAGTAAATTAACTGAAATGGTTAAAGGAAAAAGCATTGACGATGCTTTAGAAATCACTGATGAAATGGTTGCTGATGAATTAGGTGGATTACCACTTAAGAAAATGCATTGCTCTAACATCGGAATAGATGCTTTAAGAGAAGCAATCAAAGAATATAAGGAAAATAATTAAACAATAAAAAGCCCCTTATAGTAAGCAGTTATATTTCATACTGTCTACGATAAGGGGCATATCTCTGACTTTTTTTAATTATTTCTAAATATTAATTTAATTACTTCTGAATATTGATTTAATTGCATGTTTTGTTACTTCTTTTTTCAGCTCTGCAAGGGATGCTGTAAGTGGTATTTGCTTTGGACATTCCCTTACGCAGTTTTGAGAGTTACCACATTCTTGGATTCCTCCAGGCTGAATTAAGGCAGCGATACGTTCTTCTTTTTCAATATGACCTGTTGGATGAAGACTTGCTAAATGTGCTTGAGCTACAGCAGCTGGACCAATAAAGTCAGTTTTTTCGCTATAGTTTGGACAACTTTGGGCACATACGCCACAAGACATACAACGAGATAAATTATACGTAACTTCTTGTTGTTTAGAGTTTTGTTTTGGTCCAGGGCCTAGATCATAAGTTCCATCTATTGATATCCAAGCCCGCACCCTTTTTAAAGCATCAAATATAGGGGCTCTATCTACATATAAATCCCTGATTATTTTAAATTTGTTTAAAGGCTCTAAGGTAATAGGCTGAGTTAATTGTTCTACTAAAGCCGTACAAGACTGTCTAGCCTTACCATTAACGATCATAGAGCAAGCACCACATACTTCTTCTAAACAGTTTGATTCCCAGACAACTGGTGTTGTTTTTTCACCTTTTAAATTAACTGGATTTTTCTGGATTGCCATCAGACATGAAATTACGTTCATATTACTAGACTGAGGCACTTTAAATTCTTCCCAATAAGGTTTAGTTTCAGGGCTATCTTGTCTTTTTATCTTAAGATGCACAGTTTTCATCGTCTTTTTTTCCTCCCTTCGCATCCTTTGTTTCCTTTGCTTCTGTTCCTTGTTTATCTACATCGTAAACACGTTTTCTTGGTGGGATAAGAGAAACATCAACGTCTTCATAACTAAGCACGGGACCATTTTTAGTATATTTAGCTTTAGTTGTTTTTAAGAATTGTTCGTCATCTCTTTCAGGGAAATCTGGTTTATAGTGAGCCCCACGACTTTCGTTTCTATTTAGAGCGCCTAAGGTAATAACACGTGCCATTTCAATCATATTTTTCAGTTGACGAGTAAGATGAACACTTTGATTACTATAACGACTCGTATCAGCTAAACCAATGTTTTTATATCTTTCTAAAAATTCCTGTAGTTTATCATCTGTTGCTTTTAAGCGATCATTATATCTAACAACTGTCACATTATCAGTCATGATGTTTCCTAATTCTTCGTGCAATTTGAATGGATTTTCTTTACCATCCATTTTATAAATATCATCAACTAATCTTTGTTGCTTTTTCGTTTCTCTTTCAAATACAGAAGAAGGAGTGTCTTTAACATCTACGCCACACATATATTCAACTGCAGCAGGTCCTGCAATAGTTCCACCATAAACGGTTGATAAAAGTGAATTTGCTCCTAAACGGTTAGCCCCATGATATTGGTAATCAGTTTCCCCAACTGCAAATAGTCCTGGAATATTGGTCATTTGATTATTATCAACCCATAATCCGCCCATACTATAATGCATACCTGGGAATATTTTCATTGGAACTTTACGTGGATCATCACCAATGAATTTTTCATATATTTCAATAATTCCGCCTAATTTACGGTCAAGTAATTTAGAATCAATATGAGATAAATCAAGAAAAACCATATTTTTTCCGTCAACGCCAAGTTTTTGATTAACGCAAACATCAAAGATTGCTCTAGTTGCAATATCACGTGGCACTAGGTTTCCATAAGCTGGGTACATTTCCTCTAAGAAGTACCAAGGCTTTCCATCTTTATATGTCCAAACACGACCACCCTCGCCTCTAGCAGACTCAGACATTAAACGTAATTTGTCATCACCTGGGATAGCAGTAGGATGAACCTGGATAAATTCTCCGTTAGCGTAATAAGCACCATATTGATAAGTAACACTATGAGCACTACCTGTGTTAATTACAGAGTTAGTACTTTTACCATAAACCATTCCAATACCACCAGTTGCTAGCACTGTAGCACCAGATTTAAAGGATTTAATTTCCATGCTGTGTAAATCTTGAGCTACGATACCCACACAAGATCCATTATCATTTAAGATAGGAGATAAGTACTCCCAGCCTTCATATTTAGTAACTTTACCTTCAGCTTCATATTTACGAACTTGTTCATCTAATGCGTATAATAATTGTTGTCCTGTAGTTGCCCCAGCAAAAGCTGTACGACAGTGCTTAGTTCCTCCAAAACGACGGAAATCTAAAAATCCTTCAGGTGTTCTATTAAAAGGCACGCCCATTCTATCAAATAAATAGATAATTCCAGGAGCTGCTTCACACATATTTTTAACAGGTGTTTGATTAGCTAAAAAGTCTCCACCATAAACTGTATCGTCAAAATGTTCCCACGGGGAGTCACCTTCACCCTTTGTATTTACTGCTCCATTAATTCCACCTTGAGCGCACACAGAGTGAGAACGCTTAACAGGAACTACTGAGAAAAGTAAAACATTTGATCCTTGTTCTACTGCCTTTATAACTGTCATAAGACCAGCAAGCCCGCCGCCTACAACGATTATTTCTTTTTTTGACATTTCATAACCTCCTAAAGGTTTAATTTTCTAGTGTACAAAAGCAAAAGCCATTTGTAATCCAAAGTAAGCTGAAACAAAGAAAAGTGCAATCATTACATAGCTGAAATATTTTTGTGAATTTAAACCGATAACTAATCCCCAGTTTAACGCAAAGTTCCATAGTCCATTAATAAAGTGAAATAAAGCAGATAAAAGAGCTACTATATATATACCTAAAATTATAGGGTCACTAAAAGCTGTTGTAATTCTTTCATACATAGATAAATCATCAGTACCAAATCTAATGGTATAAACATGATAAATTACAAAAGCTGCCGTAAGTAGACCTGTGATTCGTTGAAAATAGAACATCCAGTTTCTAAGAGTAGGGTATAATTTCACATTATTCTTAGATTGAACAGCAAAGATAACCCCATAGATACCATGAAATAATAATGGAAGAGCAATAAAAAAGATTTCTAAGAAAAGTAGTAAAGGTAATCCTTGGATAAAGTTTACAGTCTCATTAAATGCTGCCTCACCCTTCATTGCTGTTGCGTTTGCAATTAAGTGTTCTGCCAGGAAAAATCCTAAAGGTATAACCCCTAATAATGAATGAAGCTTTCTTGATGCAAAGTCCCAGTACGTATTTGTATTAGTAGCTTGGGTGGCTAAAACTGGTTCTGCCATTTGTTAAAATCCTCCTTTAAAGATAATTTTAATTATTATAAATTATTCAGAATATTTGAAATAATTCTGAATGTATTACACGCAAAATAAAGTGTTTAAGTAACTTATACTATTAAATTATATAGCAGCATACTTTTTATTTCAAATTCAAAATTTTTATAATATTAAGAGAAATTAACTTGTCAATAATTAAAATTTATTGGTTCTAAGTGGTTGACAAATTCGTTCATAAGTGTAATAGGTTCTGAGAATTAGAAAAGGTATCAGTAATAGATAATAGTAATGACTGAATCTATAAGTGATCTGGTGGATAAATATGTAATTTAGTGTATAAGTGGCTAAATAAGTAAATATTTAAATAGTTAGTCAATCAATTAATATGTATGTAGAGCAAGGACGAGTATGCATACTGCGTAAGAGAATTATTTCACAAGTTGGAGGTATTATGTCTATATTCTGAAAATTCCCTCAAAGGGAAGAAATATAGTTACATGCTAGAAATCATAAACAATATTTATAATTAATTTATAAAATTGCAAATATTTTGCATAAACTTACATAGATAATATATATATTAAGTATAAGTATTGACCCTACAGGAGTTCGCTTGGGATGGATTTTAAAAAAGATTAAACTCATAAAAATAACTGTTGCCAAACATAACAAATTCTAATATAATAAAGTTAAGAATATGGTAACAATAAGTTACATAATATCTTATAATAAAAACGTACGAGATGTGAAAAAAATATCAAACACACAACTAAATATACTAATAAGTTTAACCTTATGCCTTAATTTGTGAAACATGAAACGAATTAGGGTAATTTGAAGGCGTATTAATTGTATTATTAATTTATTCAGATAACCAGATAAATTGAAGGAGTTGACTTTAGTGGAAGAGTTAAAGATTGTTGTTATTGGTGGAGTTGCTGTAGGTCCTAAAGCAGCAGCAAGAGCAAAAAGATGTAATTCAAATGCAAAGGTAACTTTAATTGAAAGAGGAACATATTTATCATACGGAGCTTGTGGACTTCCATACTATATTGGTGGAGCAGTTGGAGAAATGGAAGATTTAATGACTACTGCTTATGGAACATTACGTGACCAAAAATATTTTAGTGAAGTTAAAGATATCAATGTAATGCCTGGTCATGAAGCTACTAAAATTGATCGTGCTAATAAAAAAGTAATTGTAAAAGAATTAGCAACTGGCGAAGTAAAAGAAATTCCTTATGATAAATTAGTTTTAGCTACTGGAGCTAAGCCTGTAACACCTAAAATGCCTGGCGTAGAAGGTAAAGGAGTATTTAAATTAACAACTCCTCAAGATGGCCTTGCAATTAAAGATTATTGTTTAAAAAACGATGTAGACAATGTAATTGTAATGGGTGCGGGTCTTATTGGACTTGAGTTTGCTGAAAACATTGTAAACTGGGGACCAAGTGTTACAATCGTAGAAATGCAAGATAGAGTGTTACCAGGACTATTAGACAAAGAAATGTCTATCTCTTTCCGTAAATATTTAGAAAGCGAAGACATGGTAATTCATACAGATGCTAAAATTAATGAAGTAGTTTTAGACGAAGAAGGCAAAGTAAAAGGTGTAGAAACTGAAAAAGGATTCGTTGAAGGACAATTATTATTAGTATCTATTGGTGTAAGACCAAATCTTGAATTAGCCGAGGAAGCTGGTTTAGAAGTAGATAGAAGCATTATTGTAAATGAATATATGCAAACAAGTGATCCAGATATTTATGCTGGTGGAGACTGTGTAGCTAGTGTTAACAGAGTAACAGGACAAAATGCTTATGTTCCACTTGGTTCTACAGCTAATAAACATGGTAGAATTATTGGTACAAACATCACTGGTGGAAAAGAAAAATTCCCTGGTATCGTAGGTACTGGTATTGCAAAAGTATTTGATTGGTCAGTAGCAAGAACTGGTCTTAGCCAGCCACAAGCAGAGAGTTTAGGTTATGATACTATCTCTGTAGTTGTTGCAGGTCATGATAAGCCTTTCTTCTACCCTGGTTCATCTAACGTATTAATTAAATTAATTGCAGATAAAAATACTCGTAAAGTATTAGGCGCACAATTAATTGGACCTGGAGATATTAATGGACGTATCAACCAATTAGTAGTAGCAATTAGCCTTGGATGTACTGCTAGTGAAGTTGCAAACTTTGACTATGCATATGCTCCACCATTTAGTGAAGCAGTAGACGTAATTATTCATGCTGGAAACGTTCTTAATAACTTAATTGACGGCACTATGAACAAAATTAGCTTTGAAGAAGCAGAACCTAAATTAAATGCTGAAGGTACAGTATTCCTTGATGTAAGAACTGAGTTAGAACGTCAAAGGTTACCAGTTCCGGGAGAAAATATCATTCATATCCCATTCGACAACTTTAGAGATAGAATGAATGAAATTCCAAAAGATAAAGAAATCATTTGCTGCTGTGATACTGGTACAAGAGCAAATGAAGTACAAATGGTATTAAAACGTAATGGTTATAATGATGCAAAATTATTAGAGGCTGGTGTATGGTTCTGGCCTTGGAACTAATATAAAGGAATAAAGAGCAGCTTACCTAATTAAGGTAGGCTGTTTTTTTGTTGACTCAACTATTATTAAAAGTGCTTATTATAATGAAGGAAAGGTGTTTAGTTGCAGGAAATTTTATTTTGGTGTCGAATGGTAATAGAGGTATAAATGTGAAGGGGGAGACATAATGAGAAGATTTAGTAAAACTATTTGCTGGGGTATAGTCTTAATGTTCATGGTAACAATTTTAGCCCCAAGTGCTCTATATGCGGCATCAAAATATGGTGAATTTCCAGATGTAAAAAGTGACCATTGGGCTAAACAAGTAGTGACAAAGATGCAATTAAGACAAGTAGTTAATGGCTATGCAGAGGGTAAGAACTTTGTATTTAAGCCAGATCAATCTGTGACAAAAATGGAAGCTGTAATTATGGCTATTAGATTAATGGAACTTAAAGAAACTGATGTATCTGAAGGAACTTACATTCCATTTACTGTTCCAGACTGGGCTAAGGGTGCAGCCAAAGCAGCTGTAGATAAAGGAATTATCAAGGAAAATGATTTTAAAGGAACAGAAAAAGCATCAAGAGAATGGATTACGAGATTATTAATCAGAATGGTAGATAAAGATAATGCTGCAGAGTTAGCTACTGCAACAAATGATACTTTAAGTTTTACAGATACTAAAAAGATCTCTAAAGAATATGCCCCTTATGTAAAATTGGCCGTTAAATTAGGATTAGCTAGAGGAAACACGGATAATACCTTTGCACCTAATACTGCTGTAACAAGAGCGCAAATGGTTGCTTTTTTAAGTAGAACCGAAGATTTATTAGAAATCACATCACCTAATGTATTAATTGGTGAAGTTACAGAAATTATTGGAGATAATATTACAATTGTAACTCCTAAAGGTGTAAAGTATACATTAGTTTATGATGGAAAAAGCAATCTATATAACAAAGAGGGCAAGATAATTGAAGGAAAAAAAATAAATGTTGAAAACTGGATTTACACAATTGTTAGAGGAAATACTATTGAATATTTAGAAATGAGAGACAAAGGTGAATTTGAAACAAATACTAATCCAACACCGACGCCTAAGCCTGAATTAGATAAGGATAAATTAATTGAAACAAAAGGTAGCATTATATCTGTTAAAGCTGAGGAAAAAGTGATATTTGTTAAAATGGATGATGGTAATATCGAAAAATATAGCATAGACAGTAAAATTAGTTTAGTAGATAGTAATAATAAAGAAATTAAATTAGCTGATTTAAGTTCGGATGATAGGGTAGAACTTTATTTTACAGATAAAGGTGAGCTAGTTGAACTTAGTCTGATTACAAATAAAGTAGCGACTACTTTTAAAAAGGGCACAATTCATGATATCGTTCAAGATGGAAGTAGCGTTTTAATTAAAAATTCAGATGGAATTAAAATTTACTCTATTGATAAGAATACAACAATTAAAATAGGTACAAAATTAGAAGTTGATGCCAAAAGCTTAAAGTCAGGTGATGAAGTTGAATTTACCTATACAGGTAGCATGTTAGATACAATCACCGTAACTAATGGTAATTTTGATGATGCAAGTAAAGGTAAAGTAATAAGTATAAATGATAAAGCTGTTACTTATGAAAATGCAAATGGAGATTTAGTATCTCATTACCTTAGTACAAATGTAAAAGTTATTTTTGGTGATGGTAATGCAAAATTAGGGGATATAAAACCAGGCGATACTATTGAAGTAAAGTTAAAAGATAAAAAGGTTACAGAAATCTCAGTTCCATCTCGTAATTTAATCGAAAAAGTAACTGGAAAACTTGAAGTAGACTATGGTGCAGATGGGATTATCGTCATTGCAGATGCCAATAATAATTTAAAAGCGTATAAAGTAGATAGTAATACTGATACTAAAGTAAATGGATATACGAATAGTCTATATTCTCTTAAAAAGGGTATGAGTATTGAAATTGAAGTTAGAGATGAAAGAGTAATTTATTTAAGGGCAAATTATTAATAAGTAAATATGTAAGTATGGCCGGCAACAGTTCACTGGTGCCGGTCTTTTTATATTTAAAAATTGTTCAATATGCATTATTTTGTGATAAAATAGCTAAGTATGTGTGATACTAAGAAAAAAGGGTGATTTTATGTACGATAATATTTTAATTAGATATGGAGAAATAGGCCTTAAGGGTAAAAATCAAAAGGATTTTTTACATAGATTAGTAAAAAACATTAAAATGAGAATCAAAGGAATTGGTAATGACGAAACAAAAGTTGTATTAGAAAGAGGTCGTGTTTTTGTAGTTATAAACGGCCAAGACCCAGAAATTTTTTATAAAGCTTTAGGTACTATTTTTGGGATTTTATCATTTAGCCCTGTGCGCAAGGTGGGTTTAGATTTAGATGAAATTAATAAAGCTGCGCTAGAGGAATTTAAGTCTTTAGGAGAAATGCCTGAAAATTTCAAGGTTAATGCCCGTAGATCGTTTAAATTATTTCCTTTAGATTCTATTGAGCTGCAAAGAGAAGTAGGACACTATATTTTAGTAAATACACCAGGATTAAAGGTAGATGTGCATAATCCAAAAGCTGAAGTATGGGTTGAAGTTAGGGAAGAAGCTGCTTACGTATATAGTAAAAAGATAAATGGAATCGGCGGATTACCTATTGGTACAGGTGGTAAGGCTATGCTTTTACTTTCTGGTGGAATTGATAGCCCGGTAGCAGGTTGGATGACTATGCGTAGAGGTTTAGAAATAGAAGCTGTATATTTCCATAGTCACCCCTATACGAGTGAAAAGGCAAAGGAAAAGGTATTAGACTTAGCAAGAGTTTTAGCTGAGTATTCTGGGAAGATTAAGGTGCATATTGTACCTTTTACGCAAATTCAAGAGGCTATTAGTGCTAAATGTTTTGAATCTTTATGGATTACCATTATGCGTAGATTTATGATGAGAATTTCAGAGAGAATAGCAGAGCAACAAGGTATGCTAGCTTTAGCAACTGGAGAAAGCCTAGGACAAGTAGCCAGCCAAACCGTAGAAAGTATGCATGCTATTACGGGGGTAATTAATACGCCTGTAATCAGACCTTTAGTGTGTATGGATAAAAGAGAAATCATAGATGTGTCTGAAAAAATAGGGACTTATGAAATTTCTATTAGACCTTTTATTGACTGCTGTACAGTATTTTTACCTAAAGCACCAAAGACAAAGCCGAAAAGAGAAGCCTGTGAAAAGGCTGAAAAGTATTTAGACATAGAAGCATTAGTGCAAAAAGCTATAGATGATACCGAGGTCGTAATCGTTAAAAAAGGTTAAGATAACATGCAAAAGGTTAAATAAATAATTTATAGCAATATAATAGTAGGAAAATATAAAAATATAGAAATATAAAATAAGGAAATAAAGAAATAAAGAATAAAGAATAAAGAAATAAAGAATAAAGAAATAAAGAAATAAAGAAATAAAGAATAAAGACTTAAAAATAAAAAATAAAGAACTAAGGGAAAAAGGATTTAACAGAGGAGGTACTTTATGCAAATTTTTAGAGAACCAGAAAATAAAGGGATAAACTCAGAACTTTTTAATAATATAATTAAATCCACGGAAGAATGTGCATATTATGACCATATGGATTTATTTGTATCATCTTTAGGTAAAGGCGAAGCAGAGATTGAAATTCCTGTGCAAAAAAAACATTTTAATAGCTTAAATATCGTTCATGGTGGAGTAGTTTTTTCTTTAGCAGATACGGTTATGGGAATGGCTATTAATACCATGGATACTGATTGTGTAACGATAGATGCACAGATTAATTACATTAAATCTGGAAAAGCTGGTGATGTAATAAGAGCAAAAGGAGAAGTACTTAAGCTTGGCAGAAAAATCATTGTAACTAGAGCAGAAGTATATAATCAAAAAGACGAAATGCTCGCGGTTTTAAATGGCACTTATTATAATACGGGAGAAAAAATCTCCGAAAGACCTGCTCTAAAAGACTAGGGTGAAAAAATATCTTGCAAAAATGAGCAAGTAGTAATATAATTCAAATAATTTCAAAATAATTCAGGTCGCCTGAATTATCCGTAGAATAGTAGTATGGTAGCACAGAAGAATAGTTTTTTATAGGGGTTTAAAACTAAAAATTGAAGTATGGTAGTATGGTAGGGTTAAGTCTGTGATAACGGCACTCCTATTAGGTGTGCCTTTTTTTATAGCTCCCTACCTTCTAAAAAAGGGAGGTTTTTATAATGATTATTGTTATGGAGAAAAATGCAAGTGAAGAAAATATTAAAGGTGTTCAAGGAAAATTACAGAGTTGGGGATTTTCGATTCATTTATCCCAAGGCGTAGAAAAAACAATTATTGGAGCTGTGGGTGAAAAGTCTCATGAAGCTTGTAATGCTATTGAAGCTTTAGAAGGTGTGGAAAAAGTAGTGACGGTTTTAACACCATATAAATTAGCAAGTAGGGAATTTAAAAAAGAAGATACAGTAATCACCATTGGTGATGTTAAAATAGGTGGTAAGGAAATCCAGGTTATGGCAGGTCCTTGTGCTGTAGAAAGCAGAGAGCAACTATTAGAAGTTGCAAGGCTAGCTAAAAAAGGTGGAGCTCGTATTTTAAGGGGAGGAGCTTTTAAACCTCGTACTTCTCCATACTCTTTCCAAGGATTAGAAGAAGAAGGATTAAAATACCTAGCTGAAGCTCGTGAACAAACAGGACTATTAATCGTAAGTGAAGTCATTGACCCTCGCGATGTAGAATTAGTGGCTAAATATGTAGATATTCTCCAAGTTGGAGCTAGAAATATGCAAAATTTTGCTCTTTTAAGAGCAGTAGGTAAAGCAAATAAACCAGTTCTTTTAAAAAGAGGAATTTCTGCAACTATCGAAGAGTGGATTATGGCTGGTGAATATATTTTAGCTGAAGGCAATGAAAATGTTATGTTTTGTGAACGTGGAATTAGAACATTTGAAACCTTTACCCGTAATACCTTAGATTTATCGGCTGTTCCAATTATTAAACAATTAACTCATTTACCAATCATTGTAGATCCTAGTCATGGAACAGGAAAATGGAAATTAGTTAATGCAATGTCTAAAGGAGCTATTGCTTGTGGGGCTGATGGTTTGATTGTCGAAATGCACCCAGAGCCAAGTGAAGCCCTTTCTGATGGGCCTCAATCTCTAAAACCTGAAAAATACGAAGAATTAATGAAAGAATTACAGGTTGTTGCTTCAGCAGTTGGCAGAAGCTTGGAGCTCGGGGAGGTTTAGACATTGAATATTAAAAAAGTAACAATAATTGGTCTTGGCTTAATTGGAGGCTCATGGGGCCTTGCTTTAAAAAGAACTTGCCCAGAAATAATAATAACAGGTGTAGATCTTGATAAAAATTCTCTTAATCAAGGTCTAGAATTAGGAGTTATTGATAATATAAGCACAAGCCTTGCTAAAGGTGTGAAAGATGCTGATGTGGTGATTATTTCCACATTGGCATCTTCTGTAATTAAAGTAATTAATGAGATTATTCCTTTTTTAAAAAAAGGTGCTATTGTAACGGATACGGCTAGTACTAAGCAAAATATAGTCGAAGGCATAAAGAAAAGTTTGCCTGATGATATTTTTTATATTGGTGGCCACCCTATGGCAGGATCAGAAAAACAAGGAGTTTTAGGAGCGGATCCATACTTACTAGAAAATGCAGTTTATGTTTTAGCAAAAGAAAGTAATACTAATAAAGAGGCATTAAATAGTTTAGTATCCTTAATTACTAAGGTAGGTTCTAAAGTTTTATTTTTAAAAGCTGCAGAGCATGATCAAAAGGTAGCAGCTATTAGCCATTTACCACATTTAGTTGCAGCTGTACTCATGAATACGGTGGGTACTTTAGAAAACCAAAAATCTGGATTTTTTCAACTAGCTGCTGGAGGGTTTAGAGATGTAACTAGAATAGCTGATAGTCACCCTCTAATGTGGAAAGATATTTTCATGGAGAATAAAGGGATGGTACTATCTTTAATAGAAACTTTTAGAAAGTCCTTAGATGAGGCAGAAAATGCAATAATCAATGAAAACGAAAATAATTTATTAGAATATTTATCATCTGCTAAAAAATGGCGTGAGGAAGTTCCTCAAAGTTCTAAAGGATTATTACCTGTAATTTTTGATGTTGTTGTGACGGTACCTGATGAACCAGGAAAAATCGGAAGTTTAGCAAATATTTTAGGTCAAGAAAATATTAATATTATGGATATTGAAATTTTACGGGTTAGAGAAGGTGGCGGTGAAGTCTTACGCTTTGGCTTTAGAACAGAAGATGAGGCTAAAAGAGCGGTTAAAGTAATGAATCAAGAAGGCTACTTAGCTAGGGCTAGAATTTAGGGGGCATTAGAATGGAAAAAGAAGTTAGTAAAATACCTAAATTAACAGGTAAAATCAAAGTACCAGGAGATAAATCAATCTCACATAGAGCAATTATGTTTGGTGCTTTGGCATGGGGAAAAACAAATGTTAAAGGTTTCTTGCAAGGTGAAGATTGCTTAAGTACAATAAAATGCTTTCGAAAGCTAGGTATAAAAATCGAGCAAAATAATGATGAAGTCCAGATTTGGGGCAAAGGTTTAAAGGGCTTAACAGAGCCTCAAGATATTTTAGATGTTGGAAACTCAGGTACAACGCTAAGACTAATTTCAGGAATCTTAGCCGGACAAAATTTTCTCTCTATTTTAACAGGTGATAATTCCATTCGTAAAAGGCCAATGGCTAGAGTAACAGATCCTTTAAGACTTATGGGGGCAGATATTAGTGGTAGAGAAAATGGCAAATTAGCTCCTTTGGTAATTAAAGGTCAAAATTTAAAAGCTATTAATTTTACTAGTCCCGTGGCTAGTGCGCAGGTAAAGTCAGCTATTTTACTGGCTGGGCTCTATGCAGAAGGAATTACAGAAGTTAACGAACCCTCTAAATCAAGAAATCACACAGAAATAATGCTCAAAAGCTTTGGTGCAGAAATAGATGAAGTGGATAATAAAGTACGAATAAAACCTATGCCTAATTTACAGGCGCAAGATATCCACGTACCAGGAGATATATCCAGCGCTGCTTTCTTTTTAGTAGCAGGAGCAATTCATCCAAGTGCTGATCTTTTATTAGAAGGAGTAGGACTTAATCCTACCCGTACGGGCATAATTGATGTGTTGCAGCAAATGGGAGCGAATCTCGAAATAACTGAAACCTGGACCTCAGCAGGTGAGGAAGTAGGTAATATTAGAATTAAAAGTAGTAATTTAAAAGGAATAAAATTTGGTGGAGATATTATTCCCCGTTTAATAGATGAAATACCTGTGATAGCAGTAGCAGCTTGTTTTGCTAGTGGCATCACTGAAATTAGAGATGCTGAAGAACTAAAAGTAAAAGAAAGCAATAGACTTAGCACGATAGCAACTGAACTCACAAAACTAGGTGCAAAAATAGAAGAATTACCAGATGGTTTAAGAATAGAGGGCAACAGTAGTTTAACTGGAAAACTAGTCGAAAGCTATCATGACCACCGAATTGCTATGAGTTTAGCCGTTGCTGGAATCATGGCCGAAGGAACAACTGTTATTAAAGATTCAGAGTGTGTAGATATCTCTTTCCCAGGCTTCTTTGAAATGCTTGTAGGTAAACTAGACTAAGGGAATAATAAATAAGGTGTTAGTAAATATGGTAATAAATCTGATAATAAATAAGGTGTTAGTAAATATGGTAATAAATCTGATAATAAATTAGGTGATAATGGTGATTAATGGAAAAACAAAATTAATTGGCGTTTTAGGAGATCCTATTGAGCATAGTTTTTCTCCTTTTATGCACAATACCGTTTATGAAAAATTAGGCTTAAATTATGCCTATCTTCCTTTAAAAGTAGAAAAAGAACAATTAGGTCAAGCTATTGAAGGACTAAGGGCACTTGGATTTATTGGTGTTAATGTTACTATTCCCCACAAAGAAAATATTATGCAGTATTTAAAAGAAGTTAGTAAAGAAGCAGAATTAATGGGAGCAGTTAATACTATTGTTTTAACAAAAGGTGGATATATCGGGGAAAATACCGATGGCAAAGGTTTTTTAAAGTCCTTAAAAGAAGAAGGATTTGATCCGAAAAATAAAAAGGTAATCGTTTTAGGAGCGGGAGGAGCAGCAAGGGCAGTAGCTGTAAGCCTTGCCTTAGAAGGAGTAGACCAGGTTTGCATCATAAATCGTACTAGAGAAAAAGGCGAAAAAATAGCCCAAATTATAACGGAAAAAATAGGGGTAAATTGTACCGTGCATAATTATGACGATAAGTTAGATAATATATTTAAACAAGCAAATTTAATCGTTAATACTACTTCCTTAGGAATGCATCCAGATGTGGATAAAATGCCTCCTCTTAATCCAACCTTATTTTCTAGTAACCATTTAGTAGTTGATTTGATTTATAATCCTGAAGAAACAAAACTTTTAAAATTGGCAAAACAGCAAAATGCTAAAACGCTAAATGGTTTAGGGATGCTAATTTATCAAGGTGAATACGCTTTTAAAATGTGGATACCTGAAGAAGAGGTCGATTTTAAGAAAATATTAGACATTTAAGAAAACTTAAGATATTTAAAAATATTAGATATCTAAGTAAATATAAGATATTTAAGCAAATTTAAGATATTTTATTATATAAAGCTAATTAGTGGCGAACTTATTATACCCTGGCGGTAAAGATTTTCTGCAATTGCTTGAGCTCTTTCTTTTCATTTTTGAGCCTTTTAGCGTAGATAATATAATAATCTTTAAAGTATTAAATGGAGGTGATTTTGTGCTCAGATATTTAACAAGTGGGGAGTCGCACGGTAAGGCGTTGGTCGCTATTGTGGAAGGATTTCCGGCTGGTTTTGAGATAAGTGAAGAATACATAAATAAACAATTAAAGAAACGTCAAGGTGGCCATGGCAGGGGCGGACGTATGGCTATTGAAACTGATAAAGTACAAATAATTGCAGGTGTTCGTGATGGAAAATCTATGGGTAGTCCGATTACCCTTATGATTGAAAATAAAGACTGGGAAAACTGGCAAAATATTATGCAAGCAGCTAAGGGCGCTCATATTGAGGAAAGAAAGGTGACTAAGCCTCGCCCAGGGCACGCTGATTTAACAGGAACAATTAAATATAATCATAAAGATGTGCGTAATGTTTTAGAAAGAGCAAGTGCAAGAGAAACCGCTATCAGAGTAGCAGTGGGAGCTCTTGCTGAATGTATTTTACAGCATTTTGAGATTGATGTTTTTGGGCACGTTGTGAAAATTGCGACAGTAGATGCAAAGGTTAATTATGAAAATTTAAACGAAGAATTATATAATACACCTCTTTATTGTACGGATGAAGTGGCTACTGGTGAAATGATTAAGATTATTGATGAAGCGAAGAATAATGGCGACTCCTTAGGGGGAATAGTAGAAGTAGTAGCAAAAAATGTCCCTAAGGGTTTAGGCAGTTATGTGCATTGGGATCGTAAATTAGATGCGCGTCTTGCTTATGCTGTTATGAGTATTCAGGCAATTAAGGCGGTTGAACTAGGTGCAGGTTTTAACAGTGCCAATTTAAGTGGTTCTGAGCTTCATGATGAAATTTATTTTTCCGGTGAAAAAGGTTTTTATCATGAAACTAATAATTCTGGGGGCATTGAAGGTGGGATGAGTAATGGAGAGCCGATCATTCTACGGGCAGCAATGAAGCCAATTCCTACTTTATATAAGCCACTTAAAAGCGTTGATTATTTTACCAAGGAACAATACGAAGCATCAGTAGAAAGATCAGATAGCTGTGCTGTTTCTGCTGCGGCTATTGTGGCGCAAAGTGTAGTTTCACTGGAAATAGCTAATAGCTTTTTAGAAAAATTTGCAGGTGATAATTTGCAAGAAATAGAGGGTAATTATGAGAACTATGTAAATTATTTAGCTGAAATTAACGAAGTAAGTAGGTGAGATATGTGGAGCAAATAAAGGTTGATTTACAGGAACGAAGTTATCCTATTTATCTAGGGGAAAACATTATTCCTAAACTGGCTAGAGATTTAGCTACTAAATATGAAGGTCGTCAAATCATTATTGTTAGTAATGATGAAATTTTCACCTATTATGGTAAGGAATTATTAGATGAGCTTACTTCGTGCGATATTATTACAGAAATTATTCCTACAGGAGAAGAATATAAAACTTTTCATATGGCGGAGCAAATATTAAGTAAAATGATTAGAGCGCGTTTTAATCGCGACGCTTTATTAATCGCTTTAGGTGGAGGCGTAGTTGGTGATTTAGCGGGTTTTGTGGCAAGTATTTATCAAAGAGGAATAGATTTTATTCAAATACCAACTACTCTCTTAGCAACTGTAGATAGTAGTGTCGGGGGAAAGGTTGCCGTAAATCATACCCTTGGAAAAAATTTAATAGGATCTTTTTATCAACCTAAAGAAGTCTGGATTGATGTGAAGGTTTTACATACATTACCGGAACGAGAATGGAAGGCTGGTTTAGCTGAGGTAATTAAATATGGTGTGATTTGGGATAAAGAATTATATGAATTTTTAGAAGAAAATTCTACAGATTTAACTAAGGATAATTTAAATTTAGCTCAAAAAATAATTAGTAGATCATGCAGGATAAAGGCTGAAGTGGTAAGTAAAGATGAACGCGAAGAAAATTTACGGGCAATTTTGAATTTTGGACATACATTTGGTCATGCCTTAGAAAGTGCTACCGGGTATAATTATTACCGTCATGGGGAAGCAGTAGCGATTGGGATGGTTATGGCAGGAAAGCTTGCCCTAGAGATTGGTATGTGGAATATAAATGAATATCAAAAACTTAAAAATTTATTGGTTAAGGTAGGTCTGCCTATTGATTTTCCTTCAGAAATATCACGCGAACAAATTTATACTAATTTATTTTTAGATAAGAAAATAAAGGATAAAAAATTGATTTTTATTTTACCACAGAGTCTAGGACAGGTTGAAATCGTAAAAAATGTAAATATAGAAATAGTCAAAGAGTTAATCCAGAAATTTAGGGCGTAAATAAACTTATAGTTAAAAGTTTAACTTTTAATAACTGAGTAATCATGGGTTTAAGATGGAAAATAAGTGTATGAGGAGGGATTAGTTAGATGAGTGTTAAATCAATACGTGGAGCGATTGATATTTCGGAAAATACCAGCAAAGCAATTTTAGAAGCAACGAAAAAATTACTGCTGGAAATCAAAGAAAAAACAATTTAGATAAAGAGGCTATTATCAATATTTTGTTTACCGTTACTCCTGATTTAAATGCTGCTTTCCCGGCTAAGGCAGCCAGAGAATTAGGCTGGACAAATGTTCCCTTAATGTGCGCGCAGGAGATTGATGTACCAGGAGCGATTCCCTTTTGTATTAGAGTTATGCTTTTAGTTAATTTAGCGCAGGATCAACAGGCCAATCATATTTATTTAGGCAAAACAACGGTCTTAAGAGAAGATATTAAAGATTAAAATAAAATCAACTGAATAGATCTTAAAATTTCCCTTCGGGTAGACGTTATCACATGTAACCTTCTATTCTAAGGGATTTTTTTAGGGAAATTTTTAATTACATAAAATACTAAGGTATAGGCTTTAAAAGAGCGGGGAATCATAAGCATATGGGAGGTGAGTAATTTTGTTTAACAATAAAAAAGGTTTAGGTTTAGATGATTTTCCAGAAGAAGTACAAGATGTCATTAAGGATGGTAAAAAACATGGTGTTACCGATGAAATGATGTCTAAAGGTATGGTGAGTATAGGTAATATGATGGCTAAATTTGTTAAGCCTGATTCACCAGAAGAAGCGTTAATTAAAGAAATGTGGCAAGTAGCAGATGATGAAGAAAAATCTACTATGGCTAATTTAGTCTTAAAGGTTGGCAAAGACAAATAAAAATGGTAAAATCCGGAATATAGCTTCCGGATTTTTTCTTAATAATAACGTTCTAGGGCAATGATTATTATACCAATAAAGAGCAGTATATTACCTGGCCAATTTAATTTTAAGTACATTTTTTTTCTTTTTTCGAGAGGTAATTCTTTATTAACAGATAAATAATAAAGACCAGATGTTTTAACGATGACACCTACTAAAATTAATGCATACGCGATAGTTTGAATTTTCATAAATACACCTCTTCTTAATTTACTATCTTAAATTATATATGATAAATAAGTTTTTGGAATAAGAAATAAGTAATATTGAATATATTCATAAGGTTAGAAATTTTTAAAGGAGGTATAACGTATGCGTAGAAGCTTTTTTATAGTTATAAATCTCAATCTCAGGTTATTATTAACCTTTTCAATATTTTTAATTTTAATAATGTTCCTAGGATTTTCAAATCCTGCTTTAAGAGCATTTAGTAACGATGCTAGGGATACTTTAATCGTAATAGATCCTGGGCATGGTGGGATAGATGGAGGAGCTGTTCATGGCACAGAAATGGAAAAGAATATCAACTTAGATTTTTCCTTGAAATTATATGAAGAGTTAAAGGATGATAAATTTAATGTGGTAATGACTAGAGATAGTGATGTCTCTTTAGAAGATAAAAGCGAAATAACGGCTTCAAGATATTTAATGGACTTAAATGGAAGAAAAAGTATTATTAATAATAGTAATGCCAAGGTTTTTGTTAGCATACATAGTGATGCCCAGCCTCTTAATCTTGATAAGCGGGGAGTTACTATATTTTATTATCCTACATCAGTTGAAAGTAAAAATGTTGCTGAAGAAATTGCCCAAAATATTGATGAAGTAGTTTATAAAAAAATGCTAAAAAACCCAGAATTAAAATCCACAGTTATACCTCGTAATTTATATGTACTAAGGGAATCAAGTGTTCCAGGGGTACTGATAGAAGTAGGTTTTTTAACAAATGCTGAAGATAAAAAGCTATTAGTAGATAGTAAATATCAAGAAAAAATGGCTCTAGCAATAAAAAAAGGTTTAATAGAGTATCTAAAGACAAATTAAAGAAAATTAAATCCGAGATAATTCGATATGCTCCCTTTATAGTAGACAGTTATATTATTTTAACTGACTACTATAAGGGGAGTTTTTATATGTAAAGTATAAGTCTAAAATTTTTGCTCATAATAATAGTGGAAGGGGTGAAAAGCAATGTTAACTATAGTTGTAAGAACTCTGATTATATATTTTACACTTTTAGTATTTATGAGAATTATGGGTAAAAGAGAAATTGGTCAATTATCAGCGATTGATTTTGTAGTAGCAATTGCTATTGCAGAGTTAGGCGCTATTCCTATGGAGGATCCAAATATCCCTTTATTAAGAGGCTTAATACCTATTGCTCTTTTAGCTACCTTTCAGATTAGTTTATCCTTACTTTGTCTTAAAAATAATTTATTTCGTAAGGTTATTTATGGTAAACCAAATATATTGATATCCAATGGAATTATCAAACAAAAAGAAATGAAGTCCGCAAGGTATAATATTGATGACTTACTGACACAACTTCGTGAAAAAAGTGTATTTAATGTTGCTGATGTTGAGTATGCTATTTTAGAAACCTCAGGTCAGTTAACAGTTTCTTTAAAGCCTGAAAAGCGTGCACTATGCCCTGAAGATATGAAAATGAATATGGATTTTGAAGGAATTCCTACTACATTAGTTGATGATGGAGAAGTAAATTATCAAGCTTTAGGTCACTTGGGTAAAGATATGGATTGGTTACAGCAAGAAATTATTAAACGAAATATAGACGGTTTACAAAACGTATTTTTTGCTAATATAACTCCTAAAGGAAGTGTTTATATGGTGGAAAGGGAAGAAAAAAGAAAGGCTAAAAATAAAACTAGCAAAACAAGTTAACTCTAAAAAAAAATAAAGTTAAATACATAAAAGGGAAAATATGTATTATGTAGAATATATAAGATAGGACAAGGAGGGGTATATTTTGAAAAGAAAAACATTATTATTTGTAATTTTGGTTTTAACAGCTATAACAGTTGGATGTGCTAGTAATGCACAAGTAACAGAGGTAGCAGTAAGTAAAGAAGAAATTATTCAAATGCCTGAGCCTATCTTAAAGGAACTAGAGGAATTAAAGAGTAAAGAAACTTACCAAGCCTTTGACATGGGAGGAGAAATCCTTTTATTTGTTTCTTTAGGAGAAAAGCAAAGTGATGGGTATGAAGTAAAATTAGAACGAGCAGGCATTAAGGATGACAAATTATATGTACAGGTTAATAAAAAGGAACCTACTAGTAAACCAGAAGCAGAGGTAGTTACATATCCTACAGCTTTAGGCAAGGTTAGTGGCGATGCACTTCCACGGCAGATTGTCTTTATTGATGGTACTGATTATACCAAGGTAATTGAAGAAGTATCAGTTTCGCCTGTTTTAGGTGAGCAAGAATCTATTATTAATTTATACTTTGCTAGCACAGAAGGAAACTTAAAAAATGAAACGAGATCATTTAGTAGTTTTCCTAATGCTACAAAAGGAACGGAAGTTTTAGCTGAACTTTTAAAAGGACCCCAAAAACAAAATGGCCTTAAAAGTATAATTCCAGAAGGAACTAAGGTTTTAAACTATGAATATGCTGGAAGTACAGGGATTGCAACTGTTGATTTATCAAAGGACATAAGCAAAGTATCTGGAAGTAAGGATGAAAGCCTAGTGGTTTATTCAATAGTAAATACTTTAACTGAATTACCAGGCATAGAAAAGGTCAAGTTTTTAATTGAAGGTAATGAAGTAGAAACCTTAGCAGGTAATATTTCTCTTAAAGACCCAATTGATAGAAATGCTGAATTACTTCATGATAATACTTTAAAATAAATTTTTTTTCCCATCTGTAGAGAGCAGATGGGATTTTTTTTGCATGTATCCTTCTATTTAGTAATATATTGAAAATAGACTGATGCTATAAGGAGGACGAAATAGTGTTATTAGAACTTTTATTAGGATTAACAGTTATTTTGATTGGTGCAGAGTTATTTACTAATGGGATAGAATGGTTAGGGGTAAGAATGAAATTTTCTGAAGGGGCGGTAGGTTCAGTACTTTCCGCTGTAGGTACAGCTTTACCAGAGTCTATGATTCCTGTTGTAGCCATTTTATTTAACCCTAGTGAATCTTCTTCTCATATTGGGATTGGCGCAATTTTAGGGGCTCCCTTTATGTTAGGAACTTTAGCCTTTTTTATCACAGGGCTTTCGGCAAGAATGTTTCTTTGGAGAAAAGATAAAAAATATTATTTAAATGTAGACTGCAAAGTTGTAAGTAATGATATAATCTTTTTTATAATTATGTATAGTCTTGCAATGGGTGCATCATTTATTGGTTTTATGCACATTAAAAAAGCTATTGCTATCTTATTAATTTTAGGATATGGATATTATGTAAAGAGAACTTTTAAATCAGGTGATAGATTAGGTGGGCATAATTTACGTGCCTTATATTGTAACTTTTCAGAAAAACCACGTTTAAGAATGATTTTACTACAAATATTCGTGGCTTTAACGGCTATTATCTTAGGCGCTCATTACTTTGTGAGCGGAATAGAAACTTTAGCTATGAAGATGAAAATTCCTTATTTAGTATTAGCTTTAATAATTGCACCTATAGCTACTGAATTGCCAGAAAAGTTTAACAGTGTTTTATGGATTAGCCAGAAAAAAGATACTTTGGCTATTGGGAATATTACGGGAGCTATGGTTTTTCAAAGTTCGCTTCTTCCGGCTCTGGGAATTTTAACTACGCCTTGGGATCTAAATGGGATTTCTTTGTTAAGTGGGATTTTAGTTTTAATATCTGCGCTAGTTTTATTGATTAGCTTAAAACGCAATAGATTTTTAAAAACCTCATCTTTAATGTTTAGTGGAATTTTCTATCTAATTTTTATTTCAATAGTTTTATGGGCTATGTTTAGTTAGAGGATTTTTATGCTATAATATTGTTAGTTTTGTAGATGAGGTGAAGAAATGTTTAAAGCTGTATTATTTGATTTAGATGGAACTTTATTACCTTTTGATTTGGATTATTTTGTGAAAAACTATTTCGAGTCGTTGGCAGATTATTGTAAAGATTATGTCGACCCTAAGAGTTTAATTAAAAACATGGGCATTTCCTTAGATGCGATGCTTAAAAATACGGGTGAAATCACTAATGAAGAAATGTTCATGCAAACCTTTTTACCAGCTTTAAATAAGGGAATAGATGAAATGTATCCTTTATTTGAAAAATTCTATTTAGAGGAATTTCCAAATCTAAAGAAATACACCGAGTATAATGCTTTATCTTCAGAAATAACAAAAGAGGTTATGAAAAAAGGGTATAAAACAGCGCTTGCTACTAACCCTGTTTTTCCAAGACAGGCGACCTTGCATAGAATGGATTGGGCTGGCATAAAGGATTTACCGTGGGATTTAGTAACTACATATGAAGATTTTTATACCTGTAAGCCTAATCTTGCTTATTTTGAAGATGTTTGTGATAGACTCAGTGTAAATCCTAAGGATTGTATCATGATTGGTAATGATGCACAGGAGGATTTAGCAGCTAGTGAACTTGGTATGAAAACATTTTTAGTAAAAGATTGCTTAATTGATCGTAAAAATACTAATTATAAGCCTGATTATGTAGGAACTTTAGATGATGTGTATCAATTCATTAAACAATTACCATAATAGATGGGTGTAATTTGTGATAAATTCATAAAGTGTGAAAGGAGAGCTGCTATTGAGAAGTGCACGGGTTAGGGGTAGGACAAATATTGATGAAACAGCTTCATGGTATATACCTTTAATTTTAGTTTTTTTGGCGGGAGCAATAGGAATTTTATTTGGTTCTTTAGTGGGTAAAATTTCTACACCTATAATGGGTTTTGCTAGTCTTATTTTTTTAGCTTTAATTTTTATTGCTTTAGTTATTACCTGGGCGATTAATCGAAACTTAGTATTAGTTAAAAATGAATTATTAAAAGATGGATGGAAAAATCAACATAATGCCTTTTCGATGTTAATTAATGAATTGCAGCAAAATTTAGAAGCTAATAGTTATATAGAGACAAGTAATAAGGCGTTTGAATCGTTAAGACATGAAAACATGCTTTTCCCACCGTTAATTTATGAAAATTTATTAGAAGTTTATAAAAGATTAGAATCATTAAAAGATGTAAGCAATGATGAATTTAAAGACATCATTGCTAATGAAATGGATTTAGCTAGTTTAATTTATAATCTTCAAGAATATCAGCAAAAGATACGCAAACATTTTGTATACATATAATTAAATAGTTTTATACTAATTAAATAAAAGATTGTGCAAATTAAAAAGGTATTTTTCCTTTTTAGTTTACTGTCCAATATTTCATAACGGAAGCATTGGGATAAGCGAACTAAAGGATTTAATACTTTTTTTTTGAGCATTAATTATAGTAGTAATTTAGAAATATATTTCTAAAAAGGGGAAAGATAAAGAGTAAAGGTACTTTGTCGAAACTTGTTTTCCGATAACTAGCTAGTTATAATAAAAGATAAGTAAAAATACACAAAGCATATAAAATAAAAGTTTAAATATATTTTGATTTAAGAACGAAGTTCGTAACGACAACTTTAGAAGGAAGTGAAAAAATGAAGATGACGCTAGATAAAAAGGTAGATTGGACTAAAAGCCTTCCAAAAGATTCTGGAACAGAGGAATTATTTCAAGAATTTAAAGAAAAGGCGGAAGCATTAACGGTAAAAGTGATTAATGTTAAAACTGCAGCTGAAGCTGAAGCGAGTATTTTAAAAGAAATTACAGAAGAAAAAGCTAAAATTGTATGCGCAGTCAAAAGTATGGAATTAGTTAATATCCAAAACATACAGGAAAAGGCTAAAAAGTCAGGGGTGGACTTTTCTTTAGAGATAGATCGAGATATTATAGAAAAGGCGCAAATTGGTATTTCGGAGTTTGATTTAGGTATAGCAGATTTAGGGACTATTGTGCAGGATGCTGATGATGTGCAAAAAAGACTAGTTTCTACCTTACCACCGATTCACATAGCTGTTTTACAGAAGAAGGCTATTGTCGATACTTTGCAATCCTCACTAGAGGTAATCAATAAAACTTATAATGGTAATCCATCAAACTTTATCGCTTATGTAACCGGACCAAGTAAAACTAGTGATATTGAAAGAGTATTAACAATTGGAGTACATGGACCTGGAAAGTTAATCGTTGTAGTAATCGATCAGTAGGGAGTGATTAGAAATGGCAAAAAATAAACCTTTTAAAGATAAAATAAATAAAGCTTTAAATAACCCAGACTTACGTAGGGCGCTTTATAATTTTGGGAATGACTATCCAAAATCACGAGAAAAGGCTTATGGTGATATTGATTTTGAAGAGTTAAGAAAAGAAGTTGCTACTATAAAAGCAAATGCGGCCAATGATTTTGAAAATTTAGCTAATCAATTTGAGACTAAAATAAAAGAACGTGGAGCTAATGTTCATAGGGCTAAAAATGGACAAGATGTTGTAGAAATTTTAAAAGGGATTGCTGACCAAAGAAATGCAAAGATATGTGTAAAATCCAAATCAATGGCAACTGAAGAAATAGAATTAAACCATCATATGGCACAGTATATGGAAATGGTAGAGACGGATTTAGGCGAATGGATTTTACAACAAGTAGGTGAAAAACCATCGCATATGGTAATGCCAGCTATCCATTTGACTAAGGAAAGATGTGCTGAAATTTTTTCAGATGCTTTAGGACAAAAGGTAGAACCTGACATCAAAAATATGGTTAGATTAGCCAGAGAAGAATTAAGGGGTAAATTTCTCCAAGCTGATATAGGTGTATCTGGATGTAATATTGCTGTTGCTGAAACAGGTACCATGTGTTTATTTACTAATGAAGGTAATGCTCGTTTAACTGCTACTTTACCTCCAGTTCATGTAGTTATTTTTGGATATGAAAAATTAATTCATAATTTCAAGGATGTAGCACCTATTGCAAAAGCCCTGCCAAAAAGTGCTACCGGACAAACTTTAACAGCTTATTTAACTATGATTTCAGGCCCAACTCAAACTTTAAAGGATAAGGTAGGACCAGAGGTCGTTCCAAAAGAGCTACATGTTATTTTCTTAGATAACGGAAGAAAAGAATTTCTAACTGATCCTGATTTTAAGGAAATGGGTCAATGTATACGCTGTGGATCTTGTATTAATGTTTGTCCTGTTTATCAATTATTAAGTGGTCATGTTTATGGCCATATTTATCCAGGTGGAATAGGTTCTTTATTAACCGCGTTTATGGATGGTAATACAGTTGCTTCTCAGCCACAAGAATTATGCATAGGTTGTGGTAAGTGTAAAGAAGTTTGCCCAGGACAAATTCCTATTCCTAATTTAATGCTAGAAATGCGTGATCGAATTAGAAAAGACGTTAAGTTACCTTTACTTCCTAATACGATTGTAGGTGGAGTATTACCTAGGAAAAATATTCTCGATTTTGGATTGCGAGGGGCTTCTTGGGGAAGTGCAATCTTTGCAAAAGATGGTATTGAGGGAAGTAAATATATTAGGAAGTTACCTTTCCAATTTGGTGCTTTAACTGATTGGCGTAGTTTACCTACAATTAAAGCTAAACCTTTTAGAGATAGAATTAAAAAGATTAATCAAGATGTGCCAAATAAAAAAGGTAAAATTGCCTTTTTCGGAGGCTGTGTTATAGATTATGCTTATCCAGAAATAGGGGAATCTGTTGTTAGTGTGTTGAATAAAGAAGGTTATGAAGTTGTGTACCCAGAGCAAACTTGTTGTGGGATACCTGCTTACTTTATGGGTAGAAAAGATGTTACAGCTCTTAATATAAAAAGTAATATCGATAATTTTGCTAAAGAAGAGTTTGATTATATTGTTAGTGCTTGTCCTACTTGTACTTTAGCGCTTAAAAAAGAATGGAGTCATTTATTTAAAGACTCGCCAGAATATAAGGCGAAAGCTGATTTCGTATCAGAAAAAACATATGACCTTGTAAAACTCGTTTATGACTTACATGAAGGTAAAGGGGAAAATGTTCAAAGAGAGGGAAATGGCAAAAAGGATGTAACAGTAACTTATCATGATTCTTGTCATTTAAATAGAGAGCTAGGAGTAAAAGAAGAACCACGTAAAGTCCTAAAATCTATTAATAATATTAAATTTGTAGAAATGAATGAAGCTGATCGTTGCTGTGGTTTTGGGGGATCGTTCAATATGAAATTCCCTATGGTAGCCACAGAAATATTAAAGCGTAAATTAGATAATGCCGAGGAGAGTAAGGCAGAATTTATTGTTACTGACTGTCCAGGATGTATGATGCAGTTAAGAGGCGGACTAGATAATAGACATAATGCTAATGTTAGGGTACGTCATACTGCTGAAATCTTAGATAAAAAATATTGATTTAAAAAAGTCTATCCAATCGGATAGATTTTTTTTATGGTTATTTTTCTATACTTATAGAATAAAAAAAGTATATACTTATAGTTACATATCAGAATTTTAAGAAACTTTGGACAGAAAGGTGATGTTTTAATGAAAAGCTATTTTAAAGCTCCTAAGGTATCGGGGGCAGTGATAAAGAGATTACCTATGTATTATCGCTTTTTATTTTCTTTATACAATAATCATGTAGAAAGAATATCATCTCGGGAATTAAGTCATATGATGGGTATTACATCTTCTCAATTAAGGCAAGACTTAAGTCATTTTGGTGAATTTGGTCAACAGGGATATGGTTATCGCGTAGACGAATTATTAAAAATAATCTCTGATATCTTAGGGATTACTAATCATTACACAGGTGTCATAATAGGAGCAGGTAATATAGGGAGAGCAATCTTAACTTATCCAGGATTTATCCAAAGAGGATTTATGGTAATGGGTATTTTTGATAACGATCCTAAAAAGATTGGTCAAACAGCTAGAGATTTATATATAAAACCTATGGATGAATTACCACAGTTTTTACAAGAAGAACATATTGATATTGGGATTATCGTAACCCCAGCAAAATCTGCACAAATAGCAGCAGATGTTTTGGTGGAAAATGGGGTGAAGGGTATTTGGAACTTTGCTCCAACTGATTTAAAAATAGCGGATAATGTAATAGTAGAAAACATGTATTTAGGAGATAGTTTATTGGAATTATTCTATAAAATAAAGGAAAGGTCTGAGTCTGAATAAAGAGACTAGGCCTTTTTGGTTAGTTTTTAAAATTCATACTATAGCTTATATTTGGATAATAAAAAAAACTTTATTGCTTTATACCTGACTCTGTTATACAATAAGTGAAATAATAAAGTGTGTTAGATATCAGAGGGGTGATAAAATGCAAGGAGCAAATTGTTGTATGGAAGATGTCCTAATTCTTGGTGAATTAGAAAAAATAAAAACAGTATCGGATCCATTAAGAGTAAAAGTATTAAAAATACTTATCCAAAAAGAAGCTACTGTAAAGCAAATTGCTGATTCCCTAAATCAGTCTTCTGCTAAAATGCATTATCATGTTAAGGAGCTAGAAAAACAAAATTTAATAAAATTAGTGAAGACTATTGAAAAGGGTGGCATTTTAGAGAAATATTATCGTGCTGTTGCAAAGAATTTCCGCATTGCCTTTGATATAAGTTAATTTGATTATTTTACGATAAATAGTCTAAAAATTCATAATATAATTGACAAGTCGGACAATTTGTTTGAATTTTACAGCTCAGAAGTTTTATGTCGAAATTTTAGTTAGTTTATGGCAAGGTTTATTTTAAGACAAAACAAATAAAGGGAACATTATAAGTAAATTAAGAATGAATAATTTCTTTAGTAAACTGAACAAAGGACACGAAGAGATTAGTGTCCTTTGTCAGAAATGCTATACTCAGTTCCTTATATTTTTTATATTTTATCATATTGTTTTTTGGGTATCCTTAAATCCTTCACCCAAAGCTTCATAAACTTCACTCACAATGACAAATGCTCCTGGGTCTATTTCTTTAACTAATTTTTTTAAACGAAAGATTTGCCATTTACCCACGACACAAAGTAGTAAATCATTTTTAGTTCCGGTAAAGCCACCTTGTCCTTCGATATAGGTAATTCCTCTATGTAACTCTGTTTTAATTTTTTCGCCAATTGATTCATTTTTAGAAGAAAATATCAAAACTTGATTTGCCGAATCAATTCCTTCAAGAATATAATCAGTTATTTTACTAAAGACAAAGATAATTACTAGAGAATACAATGTTACAGTTAAACCAAAGAAAAATCCAACGGCACTTAAAACTATAAAATCAAAAATTAAATAAAAACGACCCATTTTTAGACCAAAAAACTTATTAAAGACCCGTCCAATGATATCCGAACCACCTGTAGTTCCTCCGTAACGGAGCACAAGTCCTATACCTGTTCCAGTTAGCACCCCACCAAATAAAGCTGCTAGTAATAAATCATCTACAATCAAGTGACAACCTGAAGTTAATTCTAGATTTAAAGAAGTAAAGACAACTCCTAAAACTGTTTTAGAAATAAACTCCCAACCCCATAACTTCCAAGCTAAGAGCAGTAAAGGTACATTTGCCCAAAAAATAAAACTACTTAAAGACCAGCCAAGCTTGTAATGACAAATCAGAGCAATCCCTGTAAAACCACCCTCGGCAAGATTGTTAGCTATAATAAAATAGTTAACCCCAAAGGCAAAAATCAAAGTTCCAATATAGATTATTAAAATATCACGAATTTGCTGTTTCCAGATTTCACTCACCTCACTTAAATTTAGTATTTCCTATACTTCTCATATTATCACAAATAATTGTTAAATTTAGGGTTAAAATACTTTTAATTATTAAGAAAAATTAATATCTTGACTATTCTGATTTTTATACATATACTTAAATGAAATATTAAAAGACTGTGAAAGAGAAAAGTAATTTTAATAAAAGCTTACAGAGAGCTAGGGAGGCTGGGATCCTAGTAGCTAAGTATTAAAATGAAGTTCCCTCTGGAGTCGTCCACTGAATTTATAGTAAGTGAGACCGGAATCTCTCGCCGTTATTAGGGAGAAGATATAAAAATTAGTCATTCTAATTATGTATCTTTTAAAGTGGGTTATTTATTAACCAACAAAGGTGGTACCGCGGATATATCTCCCGTCCTTTATTAGAGGATGGGGGATTTTTTTAGTTTTAAGTAGAAAATATTTTAATATTAATATAATGAGGTGATAATTTTGTATTGGAATCCAAAGATAGAAACTATGTCTAGAGACGAAATAAAAGAAATCCAATCTGAACGTCTAGTAAATTTAGTAGAAAGAGTGTATTTTAATGTACCACATTATCGCCATGCTTTCCAGGATAAGGGTATAGAACCAGGGGATATTAAAAGTGTAGATGACTTAAAAAATCTTCCATTTACAATGAAATCAGATCTTAGAGATAGTTATCCATATGGAATGTTTGCGACACCCATTTCTGAAATTGTAAGACTTCATGCTTCTTCAGGTACAACGGGTAAACCAACCGTAGTAGGGTATACTAGAAAAGACTTAACTACCTGGTCAGAAATCATGGCAAGGGCACTTACTTGTGGAGGCGTTAAAAGAGACTCTGTGGTGCAAAATGCTTATGGATATGGGCTTTTTACTGGAGGATTAGGGGTACATTATGGAGTTGAAAGATTAGGCGCTTCTGTTATACCAATTTCAGGTGGAAATACAAGTAAACAAATTATGTTAATGCAAGACTTTGGCACAACAGTACTTACCTGTACTCCTTCTTATGCTATTTACTTAGCGGAAACAATGGAAAAAATGGGCATTGATCCAAAATCATTAAAACTTAAAAATGGTATTTTTGGTGCTGAACCATGGTCTGAAAATATGCGTACAGAAATTGAAAATAGATTAGGAATAACAGCTTTAGATATTTATGGTTTGTCTGAAGTAATGGGACCAGGGGTTGCTTGTGAGTGTAACGCAAAAGATGGTATGCATATTTATGAAGATCATTTTATTCCGGAAATTATTGATCCAGTGACTGAAAAAGTATTACCATATGGTACACAAGGAGAATTAGTTTTCACTACAATAACTAAAGAAGGAATTCCGATTATTCGCTATCGTACTAGAGATATATCTGTTTTAAATGCAGAGGTCTGTAATTGTGGTCGTACACATGTAAGAATGGGTAAAGTGATGGGTCGAACTGATGATATGTTAGTAATTAGAGGGGTAAATGTTTTCCCAACTCAAGTAGAGAGTATTTTATTAGAAATTGGAGAAACAGAGCCTCATTATCAATTAATTGTTAGTCGTAATGGAAATTTAGATGAATTACAAATTGCAGTAGAGGTTTCTGAAGCAATGTTTTCAGATCAAATTAGCGGTCTAGAAAGATTACAAAAGGTTATTGCAGGAAAAGTTAATTCTATTCTTGGAATATCTGCTAAAATAAAGTTAGTAGAACCAAATGCTATTCCTCGTAGTGAAGGAAAAGCTGTAAGAGTAATTGATAATAGAAAATTATAAGGGGGTAATATTTATGATTAAGCAAATTTCCGTATTTTTGCAAAATGAAAAGGGAAGATTAGAAAAACTTATTTACATTTTAAGTGAAAACGATCTTAATATCAGAGCTCTTTCTATTGCTGATACCGAAGAATTTGGGGTATTACGTTTAATAGTAAATGATCCTGATAAGGCAAAAAATGTGCTTAATGAAAAAGGTTTTAGAGTGTCTGAAACTGAAGTAATTGCTGTAGAAGTACCTGATGTGCCGGGTGGATTAGCAGGGGCTTTACACAAATTAACTGAAAAAGGCATTAATATTGATTATATGTATGCGTTTTTAACTAAAAAGTCAGATTTTGCTAATGTGATTTTTAGAGTAGAAGATACTCAAAAAGCTGAAGAAGTCTTAAATGCTGCAGGTGTAAAGGTGTTAGGTGGCGAGAGCGTTTACATGTGATGAAAAATTAAGGATATTACTGGATTGTAATTAAGGACGGCTGGGGTCGTCCTTTTTATATTTTTAAATTTACTTAAGAATTTAATTTTTTTGTTAATTTTTGTTTTTGCACAAAAAGAAATTTGACAAGGAAAAAAGGGTAGGGTAATCTTGAAAAAGAGATTATTATGAGGGAGTGAAAGTATGATTGACCCAGTTGCCCTGGAAATTGGGCCTTTACAAATTAGGTGGTATGGAATTTTGATGTCGACGGCTCTCCTACTAGGAACTATTTTAGCTTTACGGGAGATTAGACGTCAAAACATTGATGAAGATAAATTTCTCAATGTTTTATTAGTTGCGATACCATTTGGATTTATAGGTGCAAGGCTGTATTATGTAATATTTAAATGGGATTATTATTCTCAGTTTCCTAGTGAGATTCCAGCTGTTTGGCACGGGGGGCTTGCTATTCATGGCGGTATTATTGGTGCTTTTATTGCTGGTTATATCATGGTGCGGATTTCAAAATTAAATTTTTGGCAAATAGGAGATATTGTAGCCCCAAGTTTGATTTTAGGTCAAGCTATTGGAAGATGGGGTAATTTTATTAATCAAGAAGCTTATGGTTATGTGGTTGATAAAGCAAAGGTTCCTTGGGCTATGATGATTGATGGGGCTTATCGCCACCCGACCTTTTTATATGAATCTATCTGGAATTTAATTGGTTTTCTAGCTCTCTTATGGGCTCGTAAAAAGTCATGGATTAAACAAGGTGAGATATTATTAGGTTATTTTATTTTTTATTCATTAGGAAGATTTATGGTTGAAGGGTTTAGAACAGATAGTCTAATGTTAGGACCTCTCCGGATTGCACAGGTTATGAGTATTGCATTACTAATAGGTGCGATTTCTTTAATTGTTATGAGGAGAAAAAAGCAGCCAAGATAAAAGAATAGGTTTAATTTTAAAAAATAGTAATAATTGTCCTCACCTTTGGATATTATTTAGTGAATATCCTAGTAGAAGGGGAGGAAAGAAATTGCAGAAAAAAATTTTAATACTAATAATGTTACTAGCAGTAACTATGTTTGGAGTTGCAGGTTGCGGTCTTTTAGAAAAACTAACTGCAATAAAAGATGATTTTAACGATGCAAATGGGGTAAATTTAGAAGAAAAAGAAAAGGACACTGAAATGAGTGAATTGGTGGTAGAGACGCCAACTTTGGATGATTCGGTTAAAACTGAAGAAATCGGTGAAATTAAAAAGGTTCTTCTTTATTTTAGTACACCGGATGGGAAAAATTTAGTGCCTGTAGAAAAGGAAATTTCTAAGGTAGAAGGATTAGGCAGACAAACGGTAGAAAATTTATTGGAAGGTCCAAGTTTAGAAGAAGGATTAGTATCTGCACTACCTTTAGGAACTAATTTACTAGATATCAATATTAAAGATGACAAATTATGTATAGTTGATTTTAGCAGAGATTTAATTGCTGGTTTATCAGATGGAGATGGTAAAGAAACATTAGCGGTATATTCTATTGTTAATACTTTATGTCAATTTGACTCTGTTGATCGTGTAGAAATTAGGGTAGAAGGAAAGAAAATCAATACCCTAGCAGGACAGATAGATCTCACGGAAGCTGTAATGGCCAATCCGAGTATTGTAAGAAAATAATATAAAAAAATGGCAGCCTTTTAATTCAAAGGGCTGTTTTTTTACTTTTATGGTAGTAATTTCTTGAAGGATTATGAAATTATAGGTAGAAGTATGGTACTGCAGGGAAAAATGTATAATCTATGAAAGGAGATGAAATGTAAAAAATTGTCTAGTTTTAAAAAGAGTATTTTCATCAGTTTGCTAATGTGGATGTTAATATTATTACCTAATTATGCTTTTGCGCAAGATGCAGAAATAACCGGTAGTATTGTTAATGTTAGGGGAGGCCCTAGTACACAAAATACAGTAATCACTAAAGTTGTAAAGGGTCAAAATGTATCAATAATTTCTGAACAAAATGGCTGGTGTAATGTAAAATTATCTAATAATACCGTAGGTTGGATCTCACAGGATTTGCTCAAAAAGTTAGCGGTTAATAATACTAATATTCAGAAGCCACTACCGGTACCGGATGCAAAACCAGTACCTGTGCCAGTTCCAGCATCAAAACCTGTACCAACTCCAATACCTGTACCAAAACCAGTTCCTAATCCAGCACCAACACCTGCAAAGACTATTGTTAACGTTGCTCCATATGCTGTATCTGTAACAGGAAGCATTGTGAATATAAGACAATCTTCAGATACAAACTCAGCAATTTTAACATCAGTTAAGCTAGGTGAAAATTTAACTGTTTATGGAAAACAAGGGGAATGGTTAAATGTTAAATTATCAGATGGTAGATCAGGTTGGATTGCAGGATGGTTAACAAAAGAAGCACATTCTGTAGTAACGCCTACAGGAAACACACTTAGGTTGCCAATAGGTAATAGGAATTTAGTTTTAACGAATCTTGATAATGGACTTAAGATTAATTTATCAGGGGTTAACGAAAATGATTATACATTAAGCACAACAACTAATCAGACTGACTTAATAATTAAAGTCAATAATAATGGTGTAAAATCAGCAAAGAAATCTATAAATACTTGGGGCGTAAAAGATATTAGTATCGAACCTAGTTATATTTATCTTAGCTTTGATAAACCATTTACTTTTACAGACTCATATGTACGTAGTCAACTAGAAGCTAATATTACTTTTGCCAAGGTACAAGCTCAAGGAATTAATAAAATTAAGTTAAATGCAAGTAATGAAAAATCAATTGTGCAAATATCAGCTAAAGGTAATCTTGAATATACTACTAGTAATGTAGGTACAAGTAAGCTTTATGTTGATATACCAAAGGCAGAATTAAAATTATCTTCTGCAAATGAATTAGAACAAGCAGTAAATTATGGACCAATTCGCAAGGTTCTAGCTAAACAAATCTCTAGTGATATAGTTCGTTTAGAGGTGGATTTAGCAAGTGGTGCTATTTGCAATGTTATTGAAAATGATGGATATTTAATTTTAGCAGGTAGATTAGGAAATGGATCTTTAAAAGGAAAAACAATTGTTCTTGACCCAGGACATGGAACTATTGGCACAGGAGGATTTTCTGATCCAGGCGCTGTAGGTCGTGACCTTAAGTTAAGGGAAAAGGATGTTGTTTTAGGGATTTCTTTAAAACTCAGAGATTCATTAGTTAAAGAAGGCGCAAATGTAATTATGACACGCACTTCAGATGGTAAATATTTGAGCCTAGAAGGTAGAGCAGCTATAGCAAATAAGAGTAATGCAGATGTCTTTGTAAGTGTGCATGCTAATTCAAGTACAAATAGAGCAGCAAATGGTAGCTCAGTTTATATGTATGCTCCTTATAGCAAGCCAAATCTTTATAATCAAAGGAATATCCGTAAAGAATTAGCTACAGATATTCAAAATGAAATTGTTAAATCTGCTGGAAGAAAAAATTTAGGAGTTAAAGAAGCTAATTTCTCAGTATTAAGAAATACCCAAGTACCTTCAGTATTAGTAGAAACTGCGTTTTTAAGTAATCCTGAAGAAGAAAAATTATTTAATACTGATGGCTTCCTGCAAAAAATGGCAGATGGAATTTTTAATGGTTTAAAGACATTTTTTAAAAATAATTAATTGGCATCCTGCTTTGCAGGGTGTATTTGGTACGATAAAAGTGTAAATGCAAGACATCAAATTAATGGTGCCTTGTGTTTGCACTTATTTTTTTATAAAGTAAAAAGGAAATTGAGCTAAAATTATTTGTTTGACATACAATTAATTATTGAGCATAATTTACCAAAAGGTTTAGAAAATCTGTATAATATAGGGGTGAGTCTAATGGATGTTTTTTTAGGATTACTATTTATTTTTGTAGCAAGAGTTACAGATGTGAGCTTAGCTACTACTCGGATGTTAATGGTTGTTAAAGGGAAAAAAGCTTTAGCTGCCTCTATTGGTTTTTTTGAAGTGCTTGTTTATATTTTAGCTTTAAATAAGGTCATGCAGACTTTAGATAACCCCGTGAATCTGATAGTTTATTGTTTAGGTTTCTCTGTAGGTAATATAGTAGGGATATCCATTGAAGACAAATTAGCTATGGGTTATCTTACAGCTCAGGTTATCACTTTAGAAAATCCTTTAGAATTAAGCGATAAACTTAGAGAAGAAGGATTTGGTGTAACTGTGACTATTGGTCAAGGTCGAGAAGGTGAACGCTATATTTTAGAAATTATGCTTTTAAGAAAAAGAATGCCAAGGCTACAAAAGATAATTGATAATTGGGATAAGAAGGCTTTCATGGTTGTCTTAGATGCTAGAGCAACTAAAGGTGGCACTGCGGTTTATAAACGGTAACATAAATTTGCTACTAATAGTTTAAACTAAAGGATACATAAGTATACTCATAATTTATATTTTGGATGGAGATGAATAGAGTGGGAAGCCAAAAACCAATTGGAGTTTTTGATTCGGGAGTAGGGGGACTAAGTGTTGCTCGGGAAATTTTTCGCAAATTACCGAATGAACAAATAATATATTTTGGAGATACAGCTCATGTCCCTTACGGCCCGCGGAGCCAGTCGGAACTTATCCATTTTGGCAATCAAATAACTGATTTTTTAATTAATCAAGGCGTAAAGATGATTATTATCGCCTGTAATACCAGTTCTTCGCTTTCTTTTGAATCTTTAAAGGAAAAATATAATTTACCCTTTGTGGATGTGATTAATCCTAGCATAGATGTAGCCATCAAAAATTCGACAAAACAAAAAATTGGGGTTATAGCTACAGAGGCAACTATTAAGACAGGTGCACATAAGAAACTATTATTAGCTGAAAATCCTAATGTAGAAGTATTTACAAGCGCTTGTCCAAAATTTGTACCTTTAGTAGAACAAGGGACCGTTGAGGGCAAAGAGGTAGAAAAAATTATATATGAATATTTAGCGCCTTTAATGGAAAAAGAAATAGACACCTTGATTTTAGGATGCACTCACTATCCTTTTTTAGAAAAAAGCATCAAAAAGGTGCTAGGAAAAGATATAAAAATAATTGATCCTGCTCAAGAAACAGTAGTGATGGCTAAAACAAGTTTACAAAGGTTAAACTTATTAAATTTGCACCCGAATAAAGATAATGAGTACTGGGTGAGTGGAGATCCAGATAGTTTTTATAAAAATGCACAAAATTTTATTCAAGATAATATTAAAAAGGTAAATCAGGTGACGTTATAAGCTGAGTTTAAAAAATCTATGTATTTTATATGACAATATAACAAAAAGTATAGAGGATGAGAAGATTATCTGGAGGGCTAAACCTATGCGTGATGATGGCAGAAATGAAAATGAGTTACGAAAAGTAAGAGTTGAGCAAGATTACATAAAGTATCCTGAAGGATCAATATTATTTGAAATGGGAGATACCAAGGTAATTTGTAATGCAACAGTTGAAGAAAAGATTCCAGGATGGCTAAAAGGTCAAGAAAAAGGATGGATTACTGCAGAATATTCAATGCTTCCTAGAGCAACGGATGTTAGGACAAGAAGAGAGGCCACTCAAGGGAAAATAGGAGGCAGGACTCAAGAAATACAAAGACTTATTGGTAGGTCATTAAGACCCGTAGTGGATTTAAAGGCATTAGGAGAGCGCACAATTTGGATTGATTGTGATGTTATTCAAGCTGATGGTGGTACGAGGACAGCAGCTATTACAGGTGGTTTTATTGCCTTAGTAAAGGCTCTACAAAGCCTTGTTGAAAAAGGGATTTTAAAAAATTTCCCAATTTTAGATTATGTAGCGGCAGTAAGTATTGGTAAGGTTGGGGAAAATATTCTATTAGATTTAGCCTACTCTGAAGATTGTGAAGCAGATGTTGATTTAAACTTAGTAATGACAGGTTCAGGAAAATTCATCGAAATTCAAGGAACAGCTGAAGGTTACCCATTTAATCGCGAAGAACTAGATGAAATTCTTATGCTAGGTGAAGAAGGAATAAATAAATTAATTGAAATTCAAAAAAGCATTTTAGGGAGCATTGTGTAATGAAGGAAAAGGTCTTAGTTTTAGCTAGTAATAATAAAGGAAAAATTAGCGAATTTGAAAGATTGTTAGAAAGCTTAAAGATAAAAGTATTGCCTATGTCACATTTCCCAGAAATTAATGAGGTCGAGGAAACTGGAACAACTTTTAAGGAAAATGCTTTACTAAAAGCAAGAGAAGTAGCTAGATTAAGTGGACAGGTAAGCTTAGCAGATGACTCTGGTTTAGAGGTGGATTATTTAAAAGGTGAGCCAGGTGTTTACTCAGCACGTTTTGCAGGTGAACCTAAAAGTGATGAAAGAAATAATGAAAAACTTTTAGAAATGTTAAAAGGTGTACCTTCTGAAAAGAGAACGGCTAGATTTAAATGCTGCATTGCGATAGTTTTACCAGATGGTAAAGAATATACAGTAGAAGATAGTTGTGAAGGTTATATTTTAGAACAATTAGTTGGTGAAGGTGGCTTTGGTTATGATCCTTTATTTTTTGTGGATTCGTTAGATAAAACCTTTGCTGAGTTAAATATGCAAGAAAAAATAAAATTAGTCATAGAGGTAAGGCAGTAGAAAAATCTCTTGAATATTTAAGGGACATTTTTACTGAGTAAAAAAGGTCTCGGATGCTGATAAAAGGTATTCGAGTTCTTTTGGTTAACTTTATATAATAGGAGAGAATGTTATGCGTATAGGGGTTATTAGTGATACACATCGAGCATTAGATTTAGCTCGTAAGGTTATTAAGGATATGGGCAATATTGATTTGCTGATTCATGCTGGCGATCACTATCAAGACGCGATGAAATTAGGAGAAGAATTCAATATTGAAGTTAAAAATGTAGTGGGTAATTGCGATTATTTAGATGAAGGAAATTCTGAAGAATTAATTAATATATGTGAAGGAAAAATTAAAATATTTTTAGTGCATGGGCATCAATATAAAGTAAAAATGGGTTTACAGAACTTATATTATAGAGGTTTAGAATTAGGAGCCGACATTATTATTTTCGGTCATACGCATATTCCACTGGTAGTAAAAGAAGGAGATATTAAAATTTTGAATCCTGGGAGCATAGGATTTCCAAGAGGAAATCAGGGCGTAACCTATGGTTTAATAGAGATAGGACAAGATCCTTTGGAGGAAATAAAAATAAAATTAAAAAATATTTAGCAAAACACTTGCATTATTAAATTAACGATGATATAATTCTTTTTGTCGCCAATAAACAGCAATAACTGCTGAAAGACGACAAGAAAAAAAGTGTTGACAAGCTAAATTAAAAGTTATACAATGAATATTGTCGTCGGGGCGTAGCGCAGTTTGGTAGCGCACCTGGTTTGGGACCAGGGGGCCGGGGGTTCGAATCCCTCCGCCCCGACCATTAACAACTTTTATGACATGCGGGTGTAGCTCAGTGGTAGAGCCCTGGCCTTCCAAGCCAGTCGCGAGGGTCCGATTCCCTTCACCCGCTCCAAATGTGTGCCTGTAGCTCAGCTGGATAGAGCATCGCACTTCTAATGCGAGGGTCAGGGGTTCGAATCCCTTCAGGCACGCTATTTCTGAGGTGGGTGTGGCGAAGTGGTTAACGCACCGGATTGTGGTTCCGGCATTCGTGGGTTCGAGACCCATCACCCACCCCATTTATTTTGAATAAAATAAATGGTTTATGGACACAATTTAAGAGTGATTTCAGATTAGTGGTTATTTAACAATGGGGTATCGCCAAGCGGTAAGGCACGAGACTTTGACTCTCGCATTCGTAGGTTCGAATCCTGCTACCCCAGCCATTATCTTGAGCCATTAGCTCAGTTGGCAGAGCACCTGACTTTTAATCAGGGTGTCCCGCGTTCGAGTCGCGGATGGCTCACCATTTACACATTTCAACATTTTTCAACTTAATATGCGGGAGTGGCGGAATTGGCAGACGCACCAGACTTAGGATCTGGCGGTTCGCACCGTGGGGGTTCAAGTCCCTTCTCCCGCACCATATTTAAAATGCGGAAGTGGCTCAGTGGTAGAGCATCGCCTTGCCAAGGCGAGGGTCGCGAGTTCGAATCTCGTCTTCCGCTCCAAAAAAAAAGATGCGTGCTTTTAAGTACGCATCTTTTTTTTGCTTTAAACATTACTTTTATTTGAATATTTTTGTTTTATGTTTTATTATTAGATATGTGTGTATTTAAGGAAATAAGGGTATAATTGTATAAAAGGTAATTCTATAAATTTACATATATTATTTAATTAAGGGGGAGCATAATATGAACGTGAGTAGTAAAAAAATAGAGAAAAATCAAGTTGAATTAAATATTGAAGTAGATGCAAAAGATTTTGAGGAAGGTTTAAAGTTTGCCTATGAAAAAGTAGCAAAGCAAATTAATATACCTGGATTCCGCAAAGGAAAAGTTCCACGTAAAATTATTGAGCAAAAATTTGGGGTAGAAGTTTTATTTGAAGATGCAGTAGATTTTGCTATGCCAAAGGCATATGGTAAGGCGATTGAAGATTTAGAAGAGGACATGAAACCCGTTGGTAAACCTGAAATTGATATAGTTCAATTAGAAAAAGATAAACCGTTTATCTTTACAGCTACATATGATATTAAACCAGAAGTTAAATTAGATGAATATAAAGGCTTTAAATTAGAAAAGATAGATACTAGTGTAAGTGAAGAAGAAATTGAAAAAGAATTAGAGCTTATTCGTCAACGTCACTCTCAATTAGAAACATTAGCTGAAGATGAGCCAATTGCAAAAGGAGATTTTACCTTTATTGACTTCGAAGGTAAAAAGGATGGAGTACCTTTTGAAGGTGGTACTGCAACGGATCATTCTTTAGAAATTGGATCTGGACAATTTATTCCAGGTTTTGAAGAACAATTAATAGGGCTGAAAACAGGAGATGAAAAAACTATCGAGGTTACTTTCCCGGCAGAATATCATCAAAAAGATTTAGCAGGACAGCCTGTAACATTTGATGTAAAAATAAAATCAGTAAAAAGAACTATACTAGCTGATTTAGACGATGAATTTGCAAAAGATGTAAGTGAGTTTGAAACTTTGCAGGAATTAAAAGAAGATTTAAAGAATAAATTAGAAGAACTAGCACAGAATAAAGCAAGAACTGGTTTAAGAGAACAAGTTGTAAACAAGCTAGTTGAAAACTTAAAAGCAGATATTCCAGATTCAATGATTGAGTCACAAGTTGACACTTTAATTCAAGATTTTGAATTTCGTTTACGCTCTCAAGGCTTAACACTTGATAAGTACTTAGAATTTACTAAGGATACTATGGATAGCGTTAGAACAAAATATCAAGAAGAAGCTGTAAAAGCTGTTAAGGAAAGATTAGCGCTTGAGTATATTATTAAAGCTGAAAACCTTGAGCTTGACGAACAAGTAGTTGAAACAGAATTAGAAAAAGTAGCTAAGGCATATAACGAAGAATTAGAAAAAATCAAAGAAGTTTTAGCTAAGCAAGGTCAATTAGAATCATTCAAACAAAGCTTATTACTTGAGAAAGCATCTGACCTAGTAATCGACAGCTGCATAATTGAATAGTTTTAATAAAGGAGGATTTTAGGATGAGTACGTTAGTTCCTATGGTTGTTGAACAGACTAACAGAGGAGAAAGGGCTTATGACATTTATTCGCGCCTGTTAAAAGATAGAATTATCTTTATAGGTAGTGCAATTGATGATCATGTAGCAAATCTAATGATTGCACAATTACTGTTTTTAGAAGCAGAAGATCCTGATAAAGATATCCATGTTTATATAAATAGCCCTGGAGGATCTATTACTGCTGGTATGGCTATTTTTGATACCATGCAATACATTAAACCTAGTGTTTCAACTATTTGCGTTGGAATGGCTGCAAGTATGGGGGCATTCTTATTAGCGGCAGGGGAAAAAGGTAAAAGATTTGCTCTTCCTAATAGTGAAATCATGATCCATCAACCACTTGGTGGTACTCAGGGTCAAGCTACAGACATCGAAATACATGCTAAACGAATTCTTGAAATGAAAGATAAGTTAAACGAGATCTTAGCTGAAAGAACTGGTCAAACAAAAGAGAAGATCGCATCTGATACTGAACGTGATAACTTTATGACTGCTGAAGTTGCTAAAGAATATGGAATTGTTGATGAGGTTTTAACACGAAATTCCCTGAAGTCCTAAAAGGCTAATGAGAGGTGATATGATGCATAAGTTTGGTGATGAAAAAGGGCAATTAAAATGTTCTTTTTGTGGTAAGGTTCAAGATCAAGTAAAAAAACTTGTTGCAGGTCCTGGCGTTTATATTTGTGATGAATGTATTGAACTGTGCAATGAGATCATTGAAGAAGAGTTAAGCGAAGAGACAAACTTTGATCTTGGTGATATCCCTAAACCAAAAGAAATTAAGTCAATTTTAGATCAGTATGTTATAGGTCAAGATAATGCTAAAAAAGCTCTTTCAGTAGCTGTATACAATCATTACAAAAGAGTTAATTTAGGCATGAAAATAGAAGAGGTAGAATTACAAAAGAGTAATATTTGTTTACTAGGTCCTACAGGAAGTGGTAAAACATTATTAGCTCAAACCTTGGCTAAAATTTTAAATGTACCTTTTGCTATTGCTGATGCTACATCACTAACTGAAGCTGGATATGTAGGTGAAGACGTTGAAAATATTCTGCTGAAATTAATTCAAGCAGCTGATTATGACGTTGAAAAAGCCGAAAGAGGTATTATCTATATCGATGAAATTGACAAAGTAGCAAGAAAATCTGAAAATCCATCTATTACACGCGATGTTTCTGGTGAAGGAGTACAACAAGCTTTACTGAAAATTTTAGAAGGTACTGTTGCAAGTGTACCTCCTCAAGGTGGACGTAAACATCCTCATCAAGAATTTATACAGTTAGATACGACAAATATCTTATTTATTTGTGGTGGAGCATTTGACGGAATAGATAAATTGATTCAAAAAAGAATCAATAAGAAGGTAATGGGTTTTAATGCTGATGTTAAATCTAAAACTGAAATTAAAATAGGTGAAGTATTAAAAAATATTTTACCAGAAGATTTATTAGGTTTTGGTTTGATTCCTGAGTTCGTAGGAAGAATACCAGTAGTTGTAACTTTAGATTCCTTAGATGAAGAAGCTCTAATTCAAATTCTTACTGAGCCTAAAAATGCCTTGGTAAAACAATATATCAAACTTTTTGAGATAGATAAGGTTGGGCTAGAATTTGATGAAGAAGCTTTACGGAGTATAGCAGCTAAGGCACTTAGTAGGAAAACAGGTGCAAGGGGTCTAAGGGCAATTGTAGAAGATATTATCATGGATGTAATGTATGAAATTCCATCTAGGGATGATGTTAGCAAAGTAATTGTTACTAAAGAAGTAATTGAGGATAAAGCAGAGCCAAAATTAATTAAAGCTGAATCCAAGGATATTGAAAGCGCCTAAAAACCTTGAAGCAAAATAAAAGATACCCTATAGAATAGATGAAAAGCAAAAATCTATCTATAGGGTATTTTCATGTTAAGTTAGTTATTTTGTTGATTTAGAGAGCGGTTTGCAATATCAATTGCTTTTTGAACCATAAGTCCACAATTTCTGGAGGATACATCTCCCCATCCATCATTTTTTACAGTATCATAAACCCCGAGTTCTTTAGCTATTTCATATTTTAATTGATCAGACATAACGCCTTTATTAGCCATAAGAAAACCCCCAATTTATTTTTATCAACTAATTTTAATAAACTAACTTATTTTAATTTTCCCAAAACACTTATAATTTATTTATTAAATTAATTGGTAAAAACCCTAATAAAAACTAGATATAAGGAACATAATAAACGTAGTAGTTTATATCATGAGTTTGAAAGGGGTACTTTTATGCTTGGAGGAAGCTTGGGTGGAATCTTAGGTTTTGTGCAAATATTTTTTGCTATTGTTATTGGGCTTTATTTCTGGAATCTTTTAAAAAATCAACAAGGAACTAAAGTAGCTGTGCAGAAGGAATCAAGACTAGAATTAGAAAAGTTAAGGAAAATGAGATCAATTAAGCTAACAGAGCCATTAACCTCAAAAACTAGGCCAAAAGAGTTTACTGACATAATTGGTCAAGGTGAAGGTGTTAAGGCGTTACAAGCAGCTTTATGTGGTCCTAACCCACAACATGTTATTATCTATGGGTCGCCAGGTGTAGGTAAGACGGCAGCAGCTCGTTTAGTGTTAGAAGCAGCTAAAAAGAGTAAGTTATCACCATTTAAAGAAAATGCTAAGTTTATTGAGGTAGATGGAGCTACTGCTCGCTTTGATGAACGAGGAATTGCTGATCCTTTGATTGGGTCTGTGCATGATCCAATTTATCAGGGTGCAGGAGCTATGGGTATGGCTGGAATACCTCAGCCAAAAACTGGAGCAGTTACAAAGGCGCATGGAGGTATATTATTTATTGATGAAATTGGAGAACTTCATCCTATTCAAATAAATAAATTATTAAAGGTTTTAGAAGATCGTAAGGTTATTTTAGAAAGTGCTTACTATAGTTCCGAGGATTCTAATATCCCTAGTTATATTCATGATATTTTCCAAAATGGACTTCCAGCAGATTTCCGCTTAGTCGCTGCGACTACAAGAAGCCCAAGAGAAATTCCTGCAGCTATAAGATCTCGATGTTTGGAAATATTCTTTAGAGGACTTTTACCAGAAGAAATAGCAACAATTGCTACAAATACTGCTAAAAATGTTAACTTTACAGTAGAAGAGGATGCTTTAGAAGTAATTAAAGCTTATTGCACTAATGGCAGGGAAGCAGTTAATATGGTGCAAATTGCAGTAGGACTAGGTTTAGGTGAAAATCGAGAAGTAATAACTAAAGCAGATATTCAATGGGTTGTAAATAGTGGTCAATATTCTCCAAGACCAGATAAAAAAATAGCAGCAAAACCACAAGTAGGATTAGTAAATGGTCTTGCAGTTTATGGATCAAACATGGGAATGTTAAATGAAATAGAAGTAAGTGTTATAAAAAACAAGGTAGCAGGCAAAGTAATTGTGACAGGCATAGTAGAAGAAGAAGAACTTAGTGGTGTAGGCGGTCAAAAAATCAGAAGAAAAAGTATGGCCAAAAGTTCTGTGGAAAACGTGTTAACGGTTTTAAGAAGAGTTTTAGATATAGATACTAGTGGCTATGATATCCATGTTAATTTCCCTGGTGGTGTGCCAACTGACGGGCCTTCCGCAGGAATTGCAATAGCAACGGCTATTTATTCTGCTATAAAGAATATCCCCATTGATAACAAGGTAGCCATGACTGGTGAAGTTTCCTTAAGAGGAAGTGTAAAACCGATTGGTGGAGTAATTGCTAAGGTTGATGGAGCAAGACAAGCAGGAGCAGAAGTAGTTATAATACCTAAAGATAACTGGCAGGAAATGTTCAGTAAGGTTGAGGGTGTAAAAGTAATTCCCGTAGATACTTTAGAGGAAGTTTTGGAATTAGCATTAGTTAAAAATGAAGCAATAAACAAAGTATATAATCCTACAAATGTTGTATTATCAAGCTAAAGTTTAAAGGAGATGAACTATCAGTTTATCTCCTAAATATTCTAAGAAGAAACGACAAAATTCATCAACTTCTTTTAAATTAGTATTTATTAGCAGGAAGTACTGTTTTAAGGTAGAATATAAACAAATGAATTTTGTATAGCATTATTAGCTATGGATTATCCTGGAGGTGGAGTAATGGTCCAAAAATATATTAGAGAATTGCCACTATTACCTTTACGTGGTTTATTGGTCTTCCCATATATGGTAATAAATCTAGATGTGGGAAGAGAAAAGTCAATAAAGGCTATAGAGGAAGCCATGATAAAGGACAAACATATCTTTTTAGCAAGTCAAAAGGAAGCGGCTATTGACGATCCTGAAGAAGAAGATATTTATTCAATAGGAACGATAGCTGAAATAAAACATACGATTAAGTTACATGGTGGGACGCTACGAGTATTAGTTGAAGGAATTGGTAGGGGAGAAATTACTCAATATATAGATGATGGTAGTGAAAGGTATATAAAGGCAGAAATTAAAGAGTTTATAGACGAAGAAGTACAAGATGAAGAAATAGAAGCTATTGTGAGGAGTATAATTTTTCATTTTGAAAGATACATAAAGCTAAGTAAACAATTACCACTAGAAAGTTTAGTGGGGGTTATATCTTTAGAGGAACCTGGAAGATTAGCTGATGTAGTAGCTTCTCATATGTTATTAAAAATAGAAGAAAAACAAAAGATTATGGAAGCTGTTAATTTAAAAGACCGTTTAGAAATAATTTATGGCTATTTACTTAAAGAGTTAGAAATATTAGAATTAGAAAACAAGATAAGTGCACGTGTGCGCAATCAAATGGATAAAACTCAACGGGAATATTATTTAAAAGAACAAATAAAGGCTATTAATCAAGAATTAGGCGATAAAGATGATCGCACCGCTGAAGTTGAGGAGTATAGAGAAAAAATAGAAGAAGCTAATTTACCTGAAGAAGTCGAGACTAAGGTTTTAAAAGAAGTAACTAAATTAGAAAAAATGCCTCCAATGGTTGCTGAAGCCACAGTTGTACGTAATTATTTGGATTGGATTTTTGGATTTACCTTGGAATGAAATAACAGAGGATAGTTTAGATATTGATAAAGCAGAAGAGATACTTAATGAAGATCATTATGGTCTTGCAAATCCTAAGGAGAGGATTTTAGAATTTTTAGCTGTACGAAAACTAGTAAATAAAATTCAAGGTCCAATAATTTGTTTAGTAGGTCCACCAGGGGTAGGGAAAACATCTTTAGCAAAGTCTATGGCTCGCTCATTAGGTAGGAAGTTTGTGCGTATTTCCTTAGGTGGGGTTAGAGATGAAGCAGAAATAAGGGGTCATAGAAGGACATATGTTGGGGCTATGCCAGGCAGAATTATTCAAGGCATGAAAAATGCTGGGACTAAAAATCCTATATTTTTATTAGATGAAATAGATAAAATGAGCATGGATTTTAGAGGAGATCCATCAGCAGCTTTATTAGAAGTTTTAGATCCTGAACAAAACACAACATTTAGTGATCATTATATTGAAATTCCTTTTGATTTATCTGATGTTATGTTTATTACTACTGCAAATGTTATACATAACATACCTAGGCCGTTATTAGATAGAATGGAAGTTATCAGGATACCGGGTTACACTGAAGAAGAAAAGGTAAACATTGCTGAAAAATATCTTGTACCTAGACAGTTGGAAAAGCATGGTTTAGATAATGAAATGTGTAATATTTCTAAACAAACTTTACTTCAAATTGTTAGAACTTATACACGTGAATCAGGTGTTCGTAATTTAGAACGTGAGATTGCAAATATTTGTCGCAAAGTAGCAAAGGTAATAGTTAAAGATATGGATAAAAAGGTTAAAGTCACCGTTAAAAACCTTAATAAATATTTAGGAATCCCACGTTTTCATTATGGGACTACTGAAAAGGATAATGAAGTTGGGGTAGCTACAGGATTAGCCTGGACAGAAGTAGGAGGAGATATCCTGCAGATAGAGGTATCCTTACTAGCTGGTAAAGGTAAGCTCCTTTTAACTGGTAAGCTTGGAGAAGTAATGAAGGAATCAGCACAAGCAGGTTTTAGTTATATTAGAAGTATTGCAGAAAAGTTAAAAATAGAAACTGATTTTCACGAAAAATATGATATTCATATCCATGTTCCTGAAGGAGCAATTCCTAAGGATGGACCATCTGCAGGGATTACGATGGCTACAGCATTAGCTTCAGCACTAAGTAAGAAAAAAATTAAAAAAGATGTTGCTATGACAGGTGAAATTACTTTAAGAGGAAGAGTTTTACCAGTTGGAGGGATAAAAGAAAAAGTGCTAGCTGCTCATAGGGCTGGAAGCAAGATTATTATTATACCTAAGGAAAATGAAAAGGATTTAGAAGATATCCCAATGAATGTAAGAAAACAATTAGAATTTGTTTTAGCAGAACATTTAGATGAAGTTTTGGAGAAAGCATTAGTGGAGGAGTAAAATTGATTATTAAAAGTGCAGAATTTATTATAAGTGCAGTAAGTGCCAAACAATATCCTGAAGAAGGCTTGCCAGAAATCGCATTAGCAGGAAGATCTAATGTGGGCAAATCTTCTTTAATTAATAAAATAATAAATAGAAAAAATTTAGCTAGGACAAGTAGCCAACCTGGTAAGACTCAAACTTTAAATTATTATAAAATTAACGAAGAATTTTATTTTGTTGATTTACCTGGATATGGATTTGCTAAAGTGTCTAAGGAATTAAGAAATAAGTGGGCTGAATTTATAGAAGATTATTTATCTAAAAGAGAAGTGTTGCAAGGCGTTATACATATAATTGATGTGCGTCATCCGCCTACAGGTGAAGATTGCATGATGTATGATTGGCTTACACATTTTAAATTGCCTACATTAGTAGTAGCTACAAAAGCAGATAAGATTTCAAGAGGTCAATGGCAAAAACATATTAAAGAAATTAAGGTTAAAATGAAGTTACCAGCAAGTCAGCAGCTAGTGTTATTTTCAAAAGAAACAGGTCAAGGATTACCTGAAATAACTAAATGGATAGAAGATGTAAAAAAGGATGCATAGGCATCCTTTTTTTTTGTGAACTTTTATCAGGGAGATGTAAATAAAATAAGTATTCCATTGCCAATTACATATAAACCAGCTACAAAAGGAGCTAGGATAAATAAAATATTATACATTCTACGTCCCCAAGTAGGACCAAACTTATTTACCATAAACTCTCGTTTATTAGATTTGGTATTATTCTTTTCAGCTGAACGGAGTCCCATAAGATTATGAATAGAAAGATAAATAGCTATAAACCCAAGATAAATAATTTTATAAGGAACTGTCAGTGGGAGTATTAGCCACCCCACTACTAAAACAAGATAAATGATTTGACTAGGACGCATGATTAATCCACCTTTCTATAGTTGTTAATGAAATAGTATCAAATTTAGTAAGAAAAATATAGACGAATTAATTACATATTTAAAAACTTAGATTAAAATCTTTTGAAAAATGCTATTAATTATCCTTTCTAGATCCTCTAAGATAGCTGAGATTATCCTCTTTTTTTCCTATATATTTTTTCCCGGATTTCAATAAATATGATTGCAACTTTGTTTTTACTATAAGCAAGAAAACTGTAAATATGATTACATAAATTGTAATAAGCAGATTATCCATAAACCCACCCCTTTTATACACGATATGCAAATTTCGTAAAAAATCCCAACTTAGCATGAATAATTTTGTAATTAATGGCATAAGTTGTACAATATCCCGAGAAAAACATGTCGAACCCATGATGTATACACATAATTACATTAATTTAAAATATACTTAAAAGTGTCTTTTTTCGACAAAATAGTAATGATTTATCTAAAATGTAAATTAATAAATAGTTAAATTCCGAGGATGAATTACTCAAAATGTATTTTTAGTAAATAAAAGGAGGTGGATGGTGGCGAAAGATAAGGGAATTTTACGGAATTAAAAAACAGGGAAAATAAATGAAAAAAAGAATACCTTGTAAAGAAAAATAAAGTTGCGGAGTTTAAAATATGACATGAAGGGAAGTTCTAGCGTGATTAAAGAAAGAATAATCTCTAACCATGGATTTAGTGAATTAGCCAATGAATTAATAATTTTAATTGAAGCGAGAGGCTCTAGCGCAGGATGCCTAGAAATTTTAAATACATTAGATATTGATGTACAGTCTGATTTTATATTGGAATTAGCTTTAATGAATAATCCAAAGTTAATTACTTTTTTTAATATGGTGGTTAAAGAAAAAACTGGAGAAGTGCAAGAAATTGCACGAAGGGTATTACGTAAATTTGCCTTATTAGGGCATAAAATAAATGAGGATAGTACCAAGCACTTACCATTTGATTACATTCAGGCTTATATCTCTCCAACTAGATTAAAAGGATACTGTACCTTGATGTTTTTAATTAAAAAGATAAATGGAGAACATGATGCACATTATTTCAAATTAAAGTTTAACCATTTAGGTATAAAAGGATACTTTCACTATGCAGGACTATCAAGAAAGGAGCTGATTTCTATTGTGGAAAAACAAGGACTTTATCCTTTAGATGTTAGCGATGCAAAAATAATCTTACAGGATGCGTATATGCAGAATAATCGTTATGCAAAAAAACTACCAGAGGGGTATAAAAAGTACAAAGACTTACTTGTTTTGAAGGATTATGAAAAAGAAAAAAACAAAAGAATCTTATTTAAATTACAAGAAAAATTACGTAGTTATCCAAGGGTAATCAATGCTTATTTATTAGCCCTAAAAAATCTTGACTTAAGTTTAATTTATGATTTGGCTACGAATTCATTACAAAAAACATATGGGGAAAGAGATCACTTTCTGAAAAACTGGAATCATATGTTACAGAATTATACCTTGCTAAAGTCTGAAATTTTAAACTTTACCGAAGATGGAAAATATAGAAGATACGAAGTACAAATTGTAGGGACAGATTCAGAAGACAATTTAAAAGAAATAGGCGTGGAATTTAATATAGTAAGATTAGCTGATCAACATTTAATTGAAGATGTACAGATTGGAGAGATAATAGACATTAATCCAGAGGATCCTTTAAACCCACTGAACTACCCTGTGTATACAAAAATTTATCAAATCAATGATTATAAAAAGGTTAAAGAATTTTTTCAGAAAAACAATTTTATCCATATAACGGGAGAGCTAGAAGATCAAATATGTTATAAATGGTTTAAAAATGTAGATTCCTTAGAAACGGGGATAAATTTTTTGCAACATATTTATGGAGAATTTATCTTAACTAATCAGGAACTAATCGTTTATTCTAATAATTTACAAAATTTAAGTGAAATATGTTGTTATCTTAAAAAGAGCATAAATAATGATTGCCTTTACTTTGTGTCTAAGGCAGTTTGTGACGTGCGCAAAGTTTATCGTCTTATGAGTGAAAAAGCAAACTTCAATGAAGATAAAAAATTAACGTCTCAAGAAAGTTACATTATACCTAAAGAGTATTTTGCAAAATGGCATATATTTTGTATGCAAAATTGCTGTAAATCATATTCAAATAAAAATATGACAACGTTCAACTTTAACTGTGAGAATGGCCTGATTGAAATAATTTTTTATGGAAAAAGTGGCATTATTAATTTGTTTACTAATAATTTAGCAAAGGTGAGTAAGAACTTTAATTTTCCTCAAAATAAACTTTATAAGATAAAAGATTTAACTACTAATGCTAATATTTCAGATACATGGGTTCATTTGAAAATAATAAAAGAATTAAATGAACATAAATTAACCAAAGTATATAAAAATAGTTGCTCTATCAAAAATCTTGCAACTCAGTATAACTTAGTTCAATAAAGAAAAAAATAAAATGTACCCTATAAAGTAGACGATTGTCAATCAATTCTACCTTATAAGGTACATTTTGTGATTTATTATAATGTGTGCTTTAATCTATTATAATTTTAAGTTTAAATTATTCTTCTAACTTAGTTTCTTTTGCCCGATTTTTAGTAGGCTGTTGTTTGGTAGCGGGAACATAAATTTCTTCTTCTTGGACAATATAAGGATAAGCATGAAATAAAGCTAAGTTGTCAATAATACCTCCAGGTAGTGTAAGTCCCTTTTCTAAAGTTTGTGAATTACCAATAGCATTAATAATGAGTGGATAAGTAACTAGGCTATCATTTACGGTGACAAAAGTATTAAAGTCTTTTTCACTATAAAAAATCGTAGTTCCAAAAGTAACTCGATGACCATTTATAGAGATTGCTTCTGCCCCAGCTGCCCAAAGTTCATTAATAATTCGGATAATATCAACATATATTATAGGAGAATCCTGTTCGATTACAATTTTAATGCCCGGCCCAGTTAGAGATGATTCTCCATTAATTATTTGTAACTTTTGTTTTTCGGACTTTAAATTACTGATAATTTTATCTGTATCTAGCCCTGAGTATTGAATTTCATTAACCTTTTCTTCGATAGAATAGATTTCTTGATCTAAGCTATCTCTTTTGTCCTTTAAATCCTTAACCATAGCTATTAAATGTTCAGTCTTTTGCATTGTTAAGTCTGAAGTTATTCTAGTTTGAATTTGAAATTGATTAGATAATAAAAGGCCTAAGAGGAACATAGTTATAGTTAAAGGTAAAATCCATTCTTTTTTTAGCATAATTATCACCTTTAAGTTTTAAATTCTATTGAACTTTTTTGGTTTTACTAAATGTACGATATAATAAATGATGGCGGATTGTTGCAAGGTTTTGAAATAGTCGAACCCCAAAAGCAAAAACAGCAGCTAAATATAAATCTATACCTAAACGATCTCCAATATAAGCTAAAAATCCAGCTAAAATAGTATTACTAATAAATCCAGTTATAAGGATTGCACCGTCAAAGGTATCTCCTAAAAGTCCTTTAATACCACCAAAAACAGAGTCTAATGAAGCTAAGATGGCTATTGACATATATTTTGCATAAATAAGAGGAATCTGTACCGATACAACTGAACCCATAAGTAGACCAATTAATAGTCCTAGTAAGGGTAGCCACATGAATTATTCACCTTCTTTTACATAATTAAATTGAAAAGCACCATTATAAGCAGGGATTGATATAGGATTTTCTTGATTATGAATTTCGTGGTTTACAGGAAAACCAAGTCCTTTTAAAAGATCATATTCACCAGAAAGTAATAACCTTTTCAATAAATCAGTATCGCCGATAGCTTTGATTTCAAAAGGTGGTGCAAGTCTAGTAGTATTCACTAATATAACATTTCCTACACATCTAATTTCAGATTTTGTGGTAAGACGTTGATTATTGATACTTATAGCTTCACAGTTTGCAAGTTTTAGCTCACTAACTATATTAAGGATGTTTTCATAGTGAATAATATAACGATTGGGATCATCATCTTGAGAAGATTTCAAGCCAGACTTATTATCATCGACTGTTATTACTATTCCTTCACCATTAACTGGCAATAATCCTGCTTCGAGTTTTGACTTATGCAAATCCTTTTGAAGTTTTGATATATAGCTTTGTTCTTCAGTTGTTGTTTGTTCAATATTATCTAATTTTTTACGCAGGGCATTTAATTTATTTTCTTGTTCTGTGATATCGGTCTCAAGATCATTAATGAAACTTACGAGGGCTTCATTTTTTTGATTGACTGGATTAGGATTTTGATTAAACTGAGACTTGAATTGCCAAATAATAAACACACCTGAAAGAACACTTAACAATGTAACCAAAATAATTCCTTTCTTCATGCTTTTCTCCTTTTCATAGCATAATATTTTCAAATAATTATAACATGTATGATTAATAAAAACTTATAAATATATACTATCCTAAATTTATATAATAGAGATGCTTTTTTCCAGAGGAAAGTTTGCTATAATATATGTGAGTCTAATGAAAAAAGGCTTGTATTTAAATAGATAGAGATAAATATTTATATATAGAGAGGGGTGCCCCGTTGTTTGGACAATTTTTGAAAATTTTAAACCCCATAAATTTACTTGATATTACTATTGTAGCATTTGTAATTTATAAACTAATGATGCTTTTAAGAGGTACTCGTGCTGTACAACTCCTCAAAGGATTAGTTGTATTATTAGTAGCTACAATTATTAGTAAATTTTTAGGATTACAATCAATTAACTGGATTTTAGAAAAATTACAAACAGGACTATTAATAGCGCTACCCATTGTCTTTCAACCTGAATTAAGAAGGGCTTTAGAACAATTAGGACGAGGCAGAATTTTCACTAAGACAAATGGTTATGTAGCTGAAGAAGAAGCAGAAAGGCTAATTAGTGAAATTGTCCGCTCTGTCAAAGTTATGGCTAAAAATAAAATAGGTGCTTTAATTGTTATTGAAAGAGAAACAGGGTTAAATGACTTAGTTGAAACGGGAATTAGAATTGATGGTTTGGTTTCAGGTGAATTATTAACTAATATTTTTATCCCTAATACTCCGTTACATGATGGGGCCGTTATTATACGCGATGATAAGATATTATCAGCTAGTTGTTTTCTTCCTCTTTCAGAAAATCGTAATCTAAGTAAAGAATTAGGTACTAGACATAGAGCAGGGATAGGGGTTACTGAAGTATCTGATGCACTTGTTGTCTTTGTTTCCGAAGAAACGGGCGTTATTTCCGTAGCTGAAGAAGGTAAACTTACAAGATATTTAGATGAAATAACTTTAAAAGAAATTTTAATAAATAAAACGAAACCTCAGCAAAAATCAGTGAAGCAGTGGTGGAGGTTATGAAAATGATTAATATTAACAAACAAAATATGTTACCTAAGGTTATTGCGATTTTAATTGCCTTATTATTATGGTTTTACATAAATGGTGACCAAAATCCCCCTATTCAAAAAAGTATTAATGTAGATATTAATTATGAGGATTTAAGCGAAGATCTCATAGTGACAAATGAAATTAAAGAAATTAAACTAAAAATCAAGGGTGATGAAAAGGTAATTAATAATTTAAGCATGAGGGATTTTAGTGCAATTATTGGTCTTAAGGATGCCCAGATTGGAGAGCAAGAATTAAAAATTGATGTAAGAGCTCCGATTGGGATAGAAATTGTAGATGTAAATCCAAGTAAGGTAAATGTAAATATAGATAAAATGGCAGAAAAACAGGTACCGGTGAGGGTGTCCTTATTAGGAAATACAGCGAAAGGTTATTCTAGCTTTAAGCCAACGGTGAAACCTTCTCATGTTGTCTTAAAGGGTCCCAAAAAACTGATTAATACTATTGTTGATGCACGGGTAGATGTTAATTTGAATAATACTAAGAATAATTTAGTCTTAAATTTACCTATTAAGGTAAAGGATAAAAATGATAAAACTTACGGTACCGAAGTTTTTATCATGAATCCTAGCAATGTCGAAGTATTCGTGCCTATTATTAAGGACACGCCTAGTAAACTAATTCCGATCAAACCTGTGTTAGAAGGAAATCCACAAGCAGGATATAAAGTAGGCAGGGTTATTATTGAACCTGAAACGATTGAAATTGTAGGGGAATATGATAAATTAGGAGCAATTAATTATATTCAAACTGAACCCATAAACATAACTGGAATCAAAGAAAATACAACAAAAGAAGTAAGATTAAGACTTCCTTCAAACGTCTCATTGGTATACAATGCTAAAGTCAAGGTAATGATTCAAGTAGAAGATAACTTAACTGTAAAGACACTTCAAAGAGAAATTAAAGTTCTTAATCTAGACAAAAATAAAAATATTAAGTTAAGTCCGGCAGTTGGAAATATAACTGTTGAGGGAAATAAAGAAATTTTAAATGGGTTGGCAGCAAAAGATTTAGAATTGGTCATTGATGTGGCTGGTCTAAATGTTGGAATGCATGAACTTGAAGTACAAAGTGTAGCACTAGCCAATCTAAAAACGCTAAAAGTTGAACCTAGTAAAATAAAAGTAGAAATTACAAAAGAAGAAAATAAAGAAGACCAACAACAGGAGGTAGAATAAATGAGTAAAATATTTGGTACAGATGGTGTAAGAGGATGCGCAAATGTTGATTTAACCCCACAATTAGCTTATGAATTAGGTAGGGCAGCAGCTTTTGTTCTGAAAAACAAAACAGATAAAAAAACAATTACAATTGGTAAAGATACAAGAAGATCTGGGGATATGTTAGAAGCGGCATTAATTTCAGGGATATGTTCTGTTGGAATAGATGTTTATAAGTTAGGTGTAATGCCTACCCCTGCCATAGCTTATTTAACTAGAAAGTTAGATGCCATGTCGGGTGTAGTGATTTCAGCATCGCATAATCCTGCAGAGGACAATGGAATAAAATTTTTTAGTCATGAAGGTTTTAAATTGCCTGATGAGGTAGAAAGTGAAATTGAAGCCTTAATAGCAAGTGGACTTGAAGGAATTCCCAATCCTAAAGGAAGTGAAGTTGGGATAGTTAATTATATCCATGATGGAGAGAAACAATATTTAAACTTTTTAAAAACAGAAATACCTGTAGATTTAACAGGATTAAAAATAGTAGTAGACTGTGCTAACGGTGCTGCTTCAAATATTACTCCAAGGCTTTTAGAAAGCTTAGGTGCTGAAGTTATTAGTCTTTATAGTAGTCCGGATGGCATGAATATTAACGCAAATTGTGGTTCAACTTATCCTGAAAACTTACAAGAAGCTGTGTTAAAGCATGGAGCTGACATTGGAATAGCTCATGATGGAGATGCCGATCGGATGCTTGCAGTAGATGAAAAAGGTAATTTAGTAGATGGAGATCAAATTTTAGTAATTTGTGCTCTAGACATGAAAAAAGAAGGAAAATTAAAAGGAAATAAAATAGTAGTTACAGTTATGAGTAATTTAGGCTTAAAACAAGCCTTTGAAAAACATGATGTAGAAGTAATTGAAACAAAGGTTGGAGATAGATACGTTTTAGAAAAAATGCAAGAATTAGATGCTAGTTTAGGTGGAGAACAATCAGGACATTTAATATTCTTGGATCATAATACAACAGGTGATGGCGTTTTATCAGCACTTAAATTACTCGAGGTAATTAACAAATCTAAAAAACCTTTTAGTGAATTAGCTGTTCAAATGACAAAATTACCTCAAGTTTTGGTAAATGTTAGAGTGAAAAGCACTCTTGGATGGGATGTTAATCCTACTATCAAAGGGGCTATTAATAAATATGAAACAGAGCTAGGTTCTAGAGGAAGAATTTTAGTGAGAGCATCTGGTACTGAACCTTTAATTCGTGTAATGCTTGAAGGAAATGATTATCAGGAGTTAGAAAATATCGCAGGCCATATGAGCACTATTATTAACCAGGAAATAAACTAAACAAAGATATTATCTACTTGATAAAATGATTTTTGAAATTTGAAAGCCTTTTTGGCTTTCTTTTTGCTACCTAGTTTTATTGTGTTAAAAATAGGAGTATAATTGAGGTGTTAAAATGATAATAGGAATAGGAACAGATATAATTGAAATAGATAGAATGAAAGAAGCTCTACAAACTAATTTAAGATTATCAGAACGTTTATTTACTAGTGGGGAATTAGATTATTGTCAGCAAAAGTGCAATAGTTTTGAATCTTTTGCAGCTAGGTTTGCAGCTAAGGAAGCGATGACAAAGGCTTTAGGAACTGGGTTTAGAAATTATAATTGGACTGATATAGAGGTTGTTAAAGATGACCTAGGAAAGCCAAGCATTAATCTAAAGGGTAATGCTCTAATGAAGGCCGAAGAATTAGGCGTGACCCATATTCACTTAAGTTTAAGTCATGGGAAGGATTATGCTACTGCGATGGTTGTCCTAGAAGGGAGCTAAAATGGATGTTTGTAGTAAATAGTGCAGAAATGCAAGAAATAGATAGAATAGCTACTGAGGAATGGGGTATTCCAGAAATCGTTTTAATGGAAAATGCCGGACTTAAGGTAGTAGAAGAAATTAAAAAAAGATTTACAAATTTAAAAGATAAAAAGATTACTCTTATTTTAGGAAAAGGTAATAATGGTGGAGATGGTCTAGTTGTAGCTAGGCATTTATGTAATTTAGGGGCAGATATAAAAATATTCTTATTTGGTCAAAAAGAATTTAAAAATTCAAGTTTAGTAAATTATAATATAGTAAAAAGATTACCAATAAAGGTTCATAAATTAGAGCATGAAAATAATCTGCATCTTTTAAGACTATCATTATATAGTACTGATGTAATAGTAGATGGTCTTTTTGGTACAGGTTTTAAAGGTGAAATTTCCGACTTTTTAAGCAAAATAATTAAGATAATTAATGATACAGATTGCTTAAAAGTTGCTATAGATATACCTTCGGGGTTAAATGCAGACACAGGACGCGCACGAGAATGTATAAAGGCTAATTTAACGGTAACTTTTGCGCTTCCTAAAATAGGACTAGTTGTCTATCCAGGAACAAGCTTTGCAGGAGATGTGAAGGTTGTAGATATTGGAATACCAAGTCAATTAGTAAGAGCATTAAATATTGATAAAAGAATTTTGCAACTAGATGAAATAAAGAATAACATACCTGAGCGAGATGAAAATTGTCATAAAGGAAACTTTGGACATCTCTTAGTTATAGGGGGCAGCCTAGGGATGATGGGAGCTGTTCATCTTGCCTGTTTAAGCGCTTTCAGAATGGGGGCAGGGTTAGTTTCAGCTGCAATACCTGCAAGTATTCAAACAAATCTAGCAGTTAGTTTACCAGAAATGATAACATATCCTCTTAAAGAAATGGTTCCAGGAATTTTAGATAGTGAGGCAGAGGAAGAAATATTAGCCAGTATAGAAGGAAAATCAGTAATTGTTATTGGACCAGGTTTTGGAAATAATGAAGAATATGTGAGTATTCTTAAACATATACTAGAAAAAATCGACATACCTATAGTAATAGATGCTGATGGAATTAATCTTTTGGCAAGAGATATAAGTATATTAGATAATATTAAGGCACCTGTTATCTTAACTCCTCATCCAGGTGAAATGGCTAGATTATTAGATATTTCTACACAAGAAGTGCAAAAAAACAGAATCGAGTTAGCTAAAAAACTAGCAGAAAACTATGGGATATGGGTCGTTCTTAAAGGAAATAAAACAGTAATTGCAACTCCTAAAGGAGAAGTACTGATTAATCCTACCGGAAGCCCTTCTCTTGCAACCGCTGGGTCAGGGGATGTTTTAGCTGGGATGATTGGTGCGATGTTAGGACAACAATCTGATGAAACTAGAGCAATTTGTTCAGCCGTATATTTACATGGATTAGCTGGTGAACATGTAGCAGAAACTGTTGGGAAAATAAGTAGCAAAGCAGGAGACATCATAAAGGCTATTCCGATAATTTTAGAAGAGGTGCTGATGGATAAATGATTCCAATGATAACAAATCGACCAGTATGGGCCGAAATCGATCTTGAGGCTATAAAACATAATGTACGAGAAATACGTAAAATAGTAGGAGACAAAAGAATAATTATGCCGATTGTAAAGGCTAATGGATATGGTCATGGGGATATTGAAGTTAGTAAGGCATGTCTAGAAAGTGGAGCTGAGCGAGTTGCTGTTGCGACTCTAGAAGAAGCAGTACACTTACGCAATGAAGAGATAGTAGCACCTATCTTAGTTTTAGGATGGACTAGGCCGGAAGATTATCATATTGCAATCAAAGAACAAATTACTTTAACTTTATTTGATTTAGATGAAGTGATTGTTTTAAATGATGTTGCGCGAGGATTAAGTCAAAAAGCAATAATTCATTTAAAAGTTGATACAGGTATGGGTAGACTAGGAATTGTAGTAAAAAATGAGAATTTGAAAACAGCAGCAAATATTTTAAATTTACCATATTTAGATGTAGAAGGAATTTATACGCATTTTGCTATGGCTGATGAACAAGATAAAACATATTCAAGGATGCAGTTAAAAAAGTTTTTAGATTTTACTACGGAAATTGAAGAAATGGCAAATAAGAAAATTCCAATTAAGCATGCTGCTAATAGTGCTGCTATTGTGGACTTTGCCGAGGGCCATTTAGATTTAGTGAGACCAGGAATAATTATGTATGGACTATCACCTATTAAAGATATTAGTTTAGATAAGCTTAATTTAAAGCCACCTTTTACATTAAAAGCTACTATTTCTAGAGTAGCTAAATTCCCAGAAGGGACAAAAATTAGTTATGGAGGTATTTTTACAGCAAAAAGGGAAATAATAGTAGCAACAGTTCCTATAGGATATGCTGATGGATATACAAGAGCCTTATCTGGAAAAGCAAAAGTACTAGTAAAAGATACGGTATGCCCTGTAATCGGAAGAATATGTATGGATCAATGTATGGTTGATGTCACTGATATTCCGGATGTAAAGGTTGGTGATGAAGTAATTTTAATTGGTAAAGGAATTAATAATCAAATTACTATTGATGAAATTGCAGATATGTTAGGTAGTATAAATCATGAGGTCATTTGCATGTTATCTCCTAGAATTCCTCGTAAATATATTTAATCCACAAAATACCAGGGTTATTAGCCTTTATAATAGGGTGATAATGTTGACACGCTTAGTGAAAAATAGATATAATGTAAGTTGTTAAGTATATGGAAACGACATGTAAAATGTTACCATTTACCGGGGGGTGCTTGCGTGGCGGATTTGAAGAGAATAATGATATCACTGCCTAATAGTTTATTAGAAGAGGTTGATGGTATGGTTATTTTGGAAAAAAGAAATCGTAGTGAGCTCATAAGAGACGCGATGAAACTATATATAGGTGAAAAAAAGAAAAGATATTTACGAGAGCAAATGTGTAAGGGTTATCAAGAAATGGCCAGTATTAATTTGAGTTTAGCTCAAGAAGGTCTCCCAAGTGAAGAAGAAGTGCAAATGTTATTTGAGAACGCACTTGGGGTGTAGATGAAATGATAACTGTAAAGCGTGGGGACATTTTTTATGCTGAACTTAGTCCTGTGGTCGGGTCAGAACAGGGTGGAATACGTCCTGTCCTTGTAATCCAAAATGATATAGGTAATCAGTATAGCCCTACGACTATAATAGCGGCTATCACTAGCCAGATTATTAAGGCTAAACTTCCTACTCATGTAGAAATTTCATCAGAAGAAAGTGGTCTGTCGAAAGATTCAGTTGTTTTAACAGAGCAAGTGCGGACAATTGATAAAAAAAGATTAAAAGATAAAATCTGTACAGTAAACGAAAGTCTACTAAATAAAGTTGATAGTGCCTTGGAGGTAAGCTTAGGTTTAGTAGACATATAATACATAGAATATTTGAAGCAGGCTTATGAGCCTGTTTTTTGTTCTGTAAAGAAGAAGTATACTTTAATCTCTAAAGGAATAAAAATTGATATTAAAAGTATAAGGGGGAATATTTTTGAGGCCAATCATAGGAATAACAGCAGGTTTTAAGAATCAAGAAAATAAGTTCTATTTATCAGAGTATTATATTAATGCTATAGAGCATGCAGGCGGTACCCCGATAATCCTACCTGCTGTTATGACAGGGTTAATTCCACAAATATATGATATGGTTGATGGGATTATTTTTTCTGGTGGTAGTGATGTAGATCCAAGCTTTTTTGGACAAAATCCACTCCGTGGTTTAGGAGAAATTACCCCAAATCGAGATCAATTTGAACTTTTTTTAGCTAAAAAAGCTATAGGAGGCAACAAACCAGTATTAGGAATTTGTCGCGGAATGCAGGTAATTTCTATCGCTGCAGGAGGCACTATATATCAAGATATTTCAGAGATAACTAGGCAAGAGCACCGTCAAAAAGCACCAAAATGGTATCCTTATCACGAGATAAAAATTGAACAAGAATCTAAAGTTTATGGTATTATAGGAAGAAACAGGATAAAGGTTAATAGTTTTCATCATCAAGCCGTAAAAGAACCCGGAAGTTTACTAAAAGCAAGTGCATGGGCTGAAGATGGTTTAATTGAAGCGGTTGAAAGTATAAGTGAAGATGGAAATATAATAGGTGTACAGTGGCATCCTGAATGTTATTGGGATAGAGAAAAAAGCTCGATAGTTTTATTTGAAAACTTAGTGCAAAAGGCCAGTGAATATAAGGAATAATTTTAGTCGGATAATTTATTATCCGATATATGCAGCAAAAACACATTTTAAGAAGGGAGAAAATTGATGCAAATCATAGAAAAGATATCGCAGGAACTGAACCTGCCTAAAGATAAGGTCGAAAAGACCGTTAATTTATTAGACGAAGGGAACACTATTCCTTTTATCGCTAGATATCGTAAAGAAGTTACTGGGGAAATGGACGAAGTAGTCCTACGTAATTTATTTGATAGATTGACGTATTTACGCCATTTAGAAAAGCGTAAAGAAGAAATTATAAATTCTATTGACGAACAAGGAAAATTAACCAAAGAATTAGAGACAGCTATTAAGAAATCAGAAGTTTTACAGGAGGTCGAGGATTTATATTTACCCTTTAGACCGAAACGTAAAACAAGAGCTAGCGTGGCAAAAGAAAAAGGGTTAGAGCCTTTAGCTTTAATGATTTTAGAGCAAGAAAAGACTGATAGCCTAGAAATGTTAGCTAAGCCTTTTCTTAATACTGAACTGGGGGTTGAAACAGTAGAAGATGCTCTTAACGGAGCAAGTGACATACTAGCTGAAATGATAGCAGATGATGCTGATTTAAGAAAAATAGCCCGTAATTTAGTCTGGAAAAAAGGAACTATTATTTCTAAGGCTGTAGATAAAAATAATGTTACCCCGTATGAAATGTATTATGAATATGAAGAACCTGTGCAAAAGGTTCCGCCGCATCGTATCCTAGCCATGAATAGAGGCGAAAAGGATAAGGCTTTAAGTATTAAAATTAGTCAACCAGAAGAAGAGATTGTGGCGAAAATTGAACTTAAATACATAAAAACACCAACTACTGAAATAAAAGAATTTATAGAAAAGGCAATTAAAGATGGAAATAAAAGATTAATTGCGCCAGCTATTGAAAGAGAAATTCGTAATGAATTAACTAATATTGGAGAAGAACAGGCTATTAAAGTATTTTCAAAGAATTTACATAGTTTATTATTACAAGCACCGGTTAAAGGAAACACAGTTTTAGCTCTTGATCCTGGATTTAGAACAGGCTGTAAAGTAGCGGTTGTGGATGAAACAGGAAAAGTTTTAGATGTAGGAGTAATTTATCCGCATCCTCCCCAAAATAAATTAGATGAAGCAAAAAATATTGTTACTAATTTAATTAATAAATGGAATGTAGATATAGTTGCAATTGGAAATGGGACAGCTTCTAGAGAAACAGAATTAATGGTTTCTGAGGTTTTACCTCAAATCGAACGAAATACCCAGTATATTATTGTTTCAGAAGCAGGGGCTAGTGTTTACTCAGCTTCGAAAATAGCTAAAGAAGAATTTCCAGATTATGACCTTTCTTTACGTAGTGCAGTATCTATTGCAAGAAGATTACAAGATCCTTTAGCAGAACTAGTAAAAATTGAGCCGAAGGCAGTAGGGGTAGGGCAATATCAACATGATGTTACTCCAAAAAAATTAGATGAGTCCCTGCAGCAGGTAGTTGAATCTTGTGTAAACTCTGTGGGTGTCGATATTAATACCGCTTCGAGTGCCTTACTTGGGTACATAGCGGGTTTAACTAAAAGTACGGCGCAAGGAATTGTTAAATATCGTGAAGAAAAAGGTAAGCTGACTAATCGTAATCAAATATTAGAGGTGCCAAGACTAGGTAAAAAAGCATTTGAACAATGTGCAGGTTTTATTAGAGTTTCAGAGGGGAATAATCCTTTAGATAAAACTCCCGTACATCCTGAATCTTATCCTGTAGCGATTAATTTACTTGAAAAACTTGGCTATTCCTTAAATGATTTACAAGGAGATAAATTAGTAGAAATTAAAGAAGAATTACAAAAGGTTAATATTAAGGAAATGGCAGAAACCTTAGAAGTAGGAGAACCGACTCTCAGGGATATTGTGCTAGAATTACAAAGACCTGGCAGAGATCCTAGAGAAGAATTACCACCACCATTATTTAGAACAGATGTTTTAACGATGGAAGATTTAAAACCAGGGATGCAGTTACAAGGAACTGTCCGAAATGTCGTTGATTTTGGAGCGTTTATTGATATCGGGGTCAAACAAGATGGACTTGTCCATATATCTCAGCTAGGAGAAAGATATGTAAAGCACCCTATGGAAGTGCTTTCTGTTGGAGACATTATCACAGTACAAGTTTTAGAAGTAGATAGCCAAAGAGGTAGAATTGGTTTAACTATGAAATTAACTCAATAAATTTTACTTATGATAAATAATTTTTTAGTACAGGAATTTTCATGCTAGGGAGAGAATAAACTCTTAATAGCTCATACTATGAAAGTATGGAAAACTTCTCTGAAGAGAATAATAATATAAGCAAAATAAAATTAAACATTAAAACCACGAAGGTAAATCCTGGAGAACTCAGGTTTATTTTGTGGTTTTTTTAGTTTGAAAAAGGAGTGTTACGAGTGAAAAAGGTTATTTCAATTATTGCGGTATTTTTAGTAATGCTAGCATTACCAGGGTGTAGTAATCAAGAAAAGGTGCAAACTGACGATACTAAGAAATTAGTTTATGGAGCTGAATTTGAATATGAAAAGATAAATCCTATTTTAGAAGAAACCACCGTAGATGAAATGATTTTTAGTGGACTTACCAAGTTTGATGAAAATAATAAGGTAGTACCTGATTTAGCTAAAAAATGGGACATTAGTCTAGATGGTTTAGAATATACTTTTACTTTAAGAGATGATGTTAAATGGCATGATGGAGAAAAATTTATGGCGGGGGATGTAAAATTTACCATAGATAAAGTAATAGATCCAAATACTAATACAGCAAAACAAGAAGAATTTGAACAAGTTAATAGTGTAGAAGTTATAGATGAACATAAGGTAAAAGTAATCCTTAAAAAACCTTTTCCCCCTTTATTAGAAAAACTTTCAATTGGCGTTGTTCCAAAGCATTTACTAGAAGGTAAAGATATCAATAATGCTGACTTTAATAGTAATCCTATTGGTACAGGACCTTTTAGATTTAAAGTTTGGAATCAAGGTAGTGATTTAACAGTAGTAGCAAATGAGGATTTTTATAATGGGAGAGCTAAGTTAGATACGGTGATTTTTAAATTTTTACCTGATGCAAATGTAAGATTAGTACAGCTTGAAACAGGTGAAATAGATTTAGCATATTTAGAACCAGATCAATTAGAACGTATAAAAACGATGGAAAACATTAAGCTATATGAAATGCCTACTGCAGATTATCGTTGTATGATGTATAACATGAAAGAGCCTTTATGGCAGGATGTAAAAGTAAGAAAAGCGCTTAATTATGCTGTTGACCGACAAGCTATTATCGATGGAATAGTTTTAGGAAAAGGCACAAGGGCCTATGGACCTTTACAAGTAAGTTGGGCAAATAACCCAGATGTAGAAAAGTATGAATATAATCTAGATAAAGCTCAAACTTTATTAAAAGAAGCGGGATGGAAGCCAGGTAGTGATGGAATTTTAGAAAAGGATGGTAAGAAATTTAGTTTTAAACTTACTTGCCCAATTACAGACCCAGTAAGGGTAGCTTTAGCCAATTCTTTAGCGACAGATTTTAAGAAAATAGGTGTTGAAGCTATACCTGATCCGCTTGATTGGAGCGTAATTAAAATTGATGAAACAGAGAGCTTTTTATTAGGTTGGGGTAGTCCTTTTGATCCAGATGATCATACTTATAGATTATTTACAAGTGGAGTAATCGGAAAAGGTTTAAATAATTTAGGTTCATACAAAAATAGTGAAATAGATCGTTTGTTAGAATTAGCGCGTACCACTTCTGATACAGAGAAAAGAAAAGAATACTATGGAGAATTCCAAAAGGTATTAGCAGAAGATCCTCCTTATAATTTTATTTGTTATTTAGATGCATTATATGGAGTAAATAAAAATGTTGAAGGAATCAAACCTCGTACGCTAGGTCATCATGGAGCTGGATTCTTATGGAATATCGAGGAGTGGGACATTCAAGGAGAGTAAGATGATAAATTATTTAATTAATAGACTTATTCAAAGTACAATTGTTTTATTTATTATAAGCATTATGGCTTTTACTTTAATTCATGTAGCCCCAGGAGATCCAGTAGATGCCTTATATGGACCTATTGCAATCCAAAAAATGCGCACTGAAGATAAAGAACGAATTAGAGCTAATATGGGATTAGATAAACCTATCCCTATCCAATATGCTAAGTGGGCAAAAGGTGTATTAAAAGGGGACTGGGGTAATTCTTATATAAGTGGAAGACCTGTCTCAAAGTCTATTATGGAAAGATTACCAGCTACAATGTTGTTAGCTGGTAGTGCTTCTTTAATTATTTTAATCATTTCAATCCTTTTAGGAATCTATACTGGTTTACATCGAAATTCCGTAGGTGATCATATTGCAACTATTATTTCGCTTGTATTAGTATCAACGCCCGGGTTTTGGTTATCCCTTATGTTAATTTTAATTTTTAGTGTTTTTTTAAAATGGCTTCCTTCAGCTGGGATGACTACTATTGGGAGTAGTTTTTCTCTGGGTGATATATTAAAGCATCTCATACTTCCTGCAGTAGTATTAGCTTTTAGTCATATTGGCTATTATATTCGTTTTATTAGAGCTTCGGTGTGGGAGCAAATGAAAATGGATTATGTTTTAGCTTTAAAGGCGCGTGGTGTAAAGGAAAAAACTATTATTTATAAGCATGTGTTAAAAAATTCCCTTTTACCATTTGTAAATTATCTAGGAGCAACTATTCCAATAATGCTAAGTGGTGCTGTAGTGATAGAGCAAGTTTTTGCTTGGCCTGGGCTTGGACAATTATCAGTAAATGCTGCGATTCAAAAAGACTATAGTCTACTTATGGGAACTATTCTTTTTACAGGATTTTTAGTAGTAATAGGTAATTTATGTGCAGATATTATAAGTATGCTATTAGACCCTAGAATTGCTGCTGGTCAATTAGGTAAGGAGGTAAAAACCTCATGAGTTACAGTAATTTAAAAAAAATGCCTAAAGCAGTATTATTAGCTTTAATATCATTAGGAAGTATAATTTTAATTGTAACGATAGGACCTATGTTAATAAAATTTGATCCCATAGCTGTAGACTTATCTGCTATCTATCAAGCACCTAATTCTAATCATCTTTTAGGCACAGATAGTTTAGGTAGAGATATTTTAATTAGATTAATTTATGGAGGCAGGGTTTCTGTAGTAGTTGGCATAGTATCTGTAATCATCTCTACTACTTTTGGGACTGTTTATGGAGCATTAAGTGGGTATGTAGGTGGGATACTAGATTCAGTATTAATGAGAATATTAGATGCAATTTTAGCTCTTCCAAATATGATATTAGTTATTGTGATTCAAGCTATAACAGGAGCAGGGCTAGCTAATTTAGTATTAGTAATTGGATTTACCAGTTGGATGCAGACCGCAAGGATGGTAAGAGCAGAAGTACTTTCATTAAAAGAAAGAGATTTTGTAAAGGTATCTAAGGTCTTAGGAACTCCATGGTGGAGGATAATTACAAAACATTTAATTCCACATGCACTTCCAACTATTATTGTTGTATCTACAGTAGGTGTAGGGCATGCTATTATGAGTGAAACTACTTTAAGTTTTTTAGGTCTTGGAATACCACCTCATGAACCTTCTTGGGGTAATATGCTGATGGGTGGGCAAAATAGTATTTTGAGGGGATCTTGGTGGATAACCCTGTTTCCAGGGCTTGCTATAATAAGTACAGTTTTATCAATTATTTATATCGGAGATTATTTACAAGTAGTGTTAAATCCAAAAATAAAAAGTGAGGGATAAATAATGGAAAAGGTTTTAGATGTTAATAAATTATCAATTGATTTTCCAACCCCTCATGGAATTTATAAGGCTGTGCGAAACTTAAGCTTTTCTTTATATGAAGGTGAAATACTAGCCATTGTTGGAGAAAGTGGGAGCGGAAAAAGCGTTACAGCTAAAAGTTTATTGGGATTAATTGAAGCACCAGGTATATTAAAAGATGGAATAGTTATGATAAATGGACAAAATATTTTTTCTTTAACAAGCGAAGAAAGATGCACGATAAGAGGAAAGAGAATAGGGATGATATTTCAAGATCCTAATATAGCCTTTGATCCTGTATGTACAATTGGAAAACAAATGGTTGAAACTCTTTTAAATCATAATTTAGTTAAAAACTTTAATGAAGGAAAAAACATTTCCTTAGAATGGCTTGAATATGTAGGTTTTTTAGATCCCTTACGAGTTTTTAACTCCTATTCCTTTGAATTAAGTGGAGGAATGAGACAAAGAGCTTATATTGCGATGGTTATGGTATTAGAGCCTCAAATTTTAATAGCCGATGAACCTACGACCGCTTTAGATATGGTAAATCAGGCTAGAGTATTAAATCTTCTTAAAAAAATGAAACAAGAAAAGAATTGTAGTATAATTTTAATAACACATGATTTAAGCATAGTAGCTAATACAGCCGATAGGATTTTAGTGATGTATGCAGGAGAGGCTTTAGAATATGGGGAAATGATAGATGTATTATATGACCCTTCTCATCCATATACAAAAGCTTTAATTAGAAGCGTGAATATGGGTGAAAAAAACTTAAAGTTAAATGTTATTAAGGGTGAGCCACCAAGGATGAATGAAAAGATTAGTGGATGCTCTTTTGCTAAGAGGTGCGAGTTTGCAGGTGATGAGTGTTTAGAGAATAAACCTAAATTAACTCTAGGATCAAAGGGTAAATATGTTCGTTGTTTAAAATTTCCCAAAAGGTTAGGGGATAAATTATGATTAAAATTTGCACTTTAAAAAAATATTATCAAGGTAAAGGGTCTTTTTTAAAAGAGAGTACTCCAATAAAAGCTCTAGATGGAATAGATTTAGAGATTAACGAGGGAGAAAACTTAGGTATTATTGGTGAAAGTGGTTCAGGAAAAAGTACGCTCAGCCGTTTATTAGTTAGTATAGAAAAACCTTCTGAAGGAAAAATATATTTTGAAAATATTGATATAAATAAATGTAGTAAAAAACAATTTAAAGAATTTACTAAAAATGTGCAATTAGTATTTCAAAATCCTTATGATTCTTTAAATCCAAGAATGAATGTTAGAAATATTTTAAAAGAGCCATTAGATAATCATTTTAAAATATCCCAGGAAGAAAAAAACGAAAAAATAAAACAAATATTAAAAGACGTAGGTCTTAATGAAAAATTTATTTCTAGTTATCCTCATGAGTTAAGTGGAGGGCAAAGGCAAAGAATAGCCTTAGCTAGGGCTTTAATATTAAAACCAAAGTATATAATTTTAGATGAACCCTTAGCTAGTTTAGATGTTTCTTTTCAAGCGCAAATATTGAATTTATTAGTAGATTTAAAGGAAAAATTTAAAATCACGTATATTTTTATTTCACATGATTTAAATGCAGTAAGATATCTATGTGAAAAGGTAGCAGTAATTTACGAGGGTAAAATTATGGAAGTAATACCTGCTGATAAATTAGAAGAAAGCACCCATCCATATACAAAACTCTTATTATCATATATTCCATTCTTTAAGCCAAATGATAAATTAAAAGATAAAGGTTTATCTAGTAAAAGATTAAGTTTAGGATGTAAAGATATCAGAAAATTAGCTAATCAGTTTTAAGGAGGTATCATGCTATTAAAGATGTAAAAGGAGAAATAGTTACCTTGTGGGATGGGTATTCTTTAAGTTATGATGAACAATATGCCCATGGGATTAAATCTAGTGGAGAAAAAAGTGCTTGGTCTAATTTATTAAAAAGAGAATTAGGATCTTCAAAATATATATTAGATGTAGGTACAGGCACTGGTTTTTTAGCAGTTTTAGCGGCAAACTTAGGTCATACTTGTCTAGGAATAGATTTATCTGAAAAGATGATGGAAGTAGGTAAGAAAAAGGTTAAAAGTGAAGGTCTAAGTAAAAAGGTATCTTTTGAAATCGGAGATGCAGAAAGTTTGTCCTATGAGGATAATACTTTTGATGTGGTAATGAATAGACATTTATTATGGACTTTGCCAGATCCTGAAAAGGCTTTGAAAGAGTGGAAAAGGGTGCTTAAACCAGGTGGTAAAATTATTATTATTAATGGAGCTTGGTCTACTTTTGGGCTAGGACAAAAATCAATATCATTTTTAGGGAAAATGTTAATTGCGATTCAAGAACAAAAAAATCCTTGGTCAGGAGATTATGAGAAAGATCTAAAAAACAAACTTCCGTTATATAACAATGTGGAACCTTTAGATATTGAAAAAATATTAAAAGAGATAGGATTTTCCGATGTTTCTTGCATTGATATGAATGATGTATATAAAGAAGAAGTTAAAGCTTTGCCTTTGAGATATCGTTTAGCCTATAGACATGAAAGATATACGGTTACTGGAATAAAATGAATACATATTGATTAAGATAAATTGACTATTTAAATATAAATTGGAGGATAATTATGAATACTGAACAAATATTTAATACAGCCCTTAAGATAGTAGGACTTTCCGAAGCACCACCAGATAGCGGGGTAATTGTACCTGGTAATAATATTAAAAGAATAGCCTTTGGAGTAGATATTGATGTAGCAGAATTAATGCTTGCCAAAGATTTAGGCTTTGATTGTGTGATTACTCATCATCCCCAAAGTTCTAATAAAATTGATCTTTATAAAGTAATGGATAATCAAATTGATAGAATGGTAAAGGCAGGAGTACCGATTAATAAGGCTGAAAAGGCTTTAGCTAAAAGAAAAGGTCAGGTGGATAGGTCAACTCATGTGACTAATTTTGATCGAGTAAAAAAGGCCGCAGAACTTCTTGGCATGCCTTTTATTGGTATTCATTCACCTGCGGACTTAATGGTTGAAGATTATTTACAAAACTATTTTGATAAAAACTTAAAAGATCCAAAAAGCAAAATTAGTGATGTAATTGATTTACTAAATAAAATACCTGAATATAAAAACTCTTATGCAGGACCAGTAGTAAGAGTGGGTTCAAATGATAGTTATGCTGGGAAAGTATTTGTAACGATGGCCGGTGGAACTAGTGGTGGGCAAGATGTCTATAAAGCTTATTTTGAGGCAGGAATTGGTACTTTAGTAGTTATGCACGTTCCAGATGATGTGATCGAAGCAGTAACAGCTCAAAATATTGGTAATGTTTTAGTTGCAGGTCATATGGCTAGTGATTCTTTAGGTATAAACCTTGTAATTAAAGGATTAGAGAAAAAAGGATTAGAAATTGTAAGAATGGCAGGAGTAATCGAACCATGCTAGCTCTTACAAATGCTAGAATCATCACCATGGAAGATGTAGATTATGACAAAGGAACAATTTTAATAAAAGATGGAGAAATATTAGCGATTGGTGAAAATATAGAAATTCCAAAGAATTATGAAATCCTAGATGTTAATGGGAAGTATATTTTACCAGGTTTTATCGATGCACATACACATATAGGTATTATCGAGGAAATTTATCAAATAGAGGGTGATGATGTAAATGAAATAACAGACCCCATCACCCCAGCGCTTAGGGCAATGGACGGAGTTAATCCTTATGATATAGGTTTTGATGATGCAATAGCAGGAGGAGTAACAACTGTAATGGTTGCACCTGGAAGTGCCAATGTTATTGGTGGTTTAGTTTGTATTTTAAAAACAGGTGGAGAAACTTTAGCTGATAAACTTATTAATAGCGAAGCAGGATTAAAGATAGCTTTTGGCGAAAACCCTAAAAGTGTATATGGTGAAGAAAAGAAAATGCCTTATACCAGGATGGCTTCGATTTCCCTTTTAAGAGAAACTTTTATTGAAGGTATTAATTACTTAAATAAAGAGGATCAAGAAAGAGATTTACAAAATGAAGCGATTGCTAAGGTTTTAAATAAAGAAATCCCTTTAAGAGCCCACGCACATAGGGCTGATGATATTTTAGCGGCTTTAAGAGTAGCTAAAGAGTTTGATTTAAAGATAATCATTGAACATGCAACCGAAGGGCATAAAATTATTAAGGAACTGAAAAAAGAAAATGTCTCTGTTGTGGTAGGACCATCTTTAGGTAATCGGTCAAAAGTAGAGCTAAGAGAAAGTAGTTTTAAAACACCAGGGATTTTAGCAAAGGAAAATATAGAAGTAGCTTTAACTACAGACCATCCTGAAACCCCTATACAATATTTAAATATTTGTGCAGCTCTTGCAGTAAGAGAAGGTATGCTAGAAAAAGAAGCATTAAAAGCTATTACCATAAATCCTGCACGTATTTTAGGAATAGATAAAAAGGTAGGCAGTTTAAAGGTAGGTAAACAAGCAGATGTAGTTATCTGGAATAACCATCCACTTAACATTATGAGTAAGCCTCAAAGTGTCTACATTAGAGGAAAAAAATTCCTTTAAGACATAATATGACAAAATAACCGAAAACTTGTCAATATCTCTTAAAGGGAAAAAGGAAAATTCCTCGAAATTATTTAAATGATTAAACACTAATGGAGGATAAGTATGGGGGTTAAAAAGGGTGAAGTATTAGTTGTTGATGATCAATTAGGAGTAAGAGCATTACTTTCAATGGCCCTGAAAGATAGAGGATTTTCAGTAGAAACGGCTACTAACGGGCAAGAAGGGGTAGACAAAATAAAAGAAATCAATTCTGACTTAGTAATTATGGATGTAAAAATGCCAGTAAAAGATGGTGTCGAAGCTTTATATGAAATGAAAAATTTATATCCTAATACTCATATAATTATGATGACTGCTTATAGTGAAGGATATACTGTTGAAGCTATTAAAAAAGGTGGCGCGGATAAGTTTATTATTAAACCTTTTGATATTGAATATCTTATGAATTATGTTGATAATGTATTTGCACAAAAAGGTTAAGATTTTAATTAAAAGTGCAAAGGCTGAGATTTTTTTATTAAGGAATTATAAGAGAAGGCATCATATAAAGAGGTAGCTTAGGCTACCTTTTTTCTTGCCGTTTTTATAAAGTTGTAATAGGATATACTAAAGGTAAGTCTCTTAAAGCAAGTTCTGAATTCAGGTGGAGATTCTTTCTCTCCACCTAAATTTTAGAACTGCAAATGCATGACTTAGTTGGCGTTTGACTGTCACCTAAAAAGGTGGGAGACTTACGCCAACTTAGTCAGGTTAAATTAGAGGAGGTTTTAGATTGGTTTCCATTGTAACTAAAAGTCCACAAGAAACTGAATATATAGGTAAGAGAATGGCTGCATTTTTAACACCAGGAGATATTATTTCTCTAACTGGAGATTTAGGTGCAGGAAAAACCTTGTTAGTACAAGGAATTGCAAAAGGTTTAGGGATAGAAGATATAGTAACTAGTCCAACCTTTACAATTATACAACAATACGAAGAAGGAAGAATTCCTCTTTATCATATGGATGTATATCGTATCAAGGATCCTATCGAAATGGAAGACATAGGATATGAAGAGTATTTTTACGGTCAGGGAGTAACCTTTGTCGAGTGGGGCAATTTAATTCCAGAATTATTTCCTGAAGAACATCTAAAAATACATATTACAAATATTGAAGATGGACGAGAAATAGATTTTGAGCCAGTGGGTCGTCATTATATGGACCTAGTTGAGGAGTTGACAGGACATGCTTATACTCGGATTAGATAGCTCTACAATAGTATCTGGGGTAGCAATATTTGATAGTGAAAAAGAGGTAATTTTAGCTGAGAGTTTTTTAAACACAGGAAACACTCATTCAGAGAAGTTTTTACCATTAATTAAAAGTACATTAGAACAAGCAAATTTATCTTTAAAGGATATAGAGGGGATAGCCGTCACAAAAGGGCCTGGATCCTTTACGGGACTACGAATTGGAATGGTAACCGCTAAAAGCTTAGTACAAGTTACAGGAACAAAGCTTATGGGCATTAAAACTTTGGATGCATTAGCCTATAACTTATTTGGGTATAGTGGAATTATTTGTCCTATTTTAAATGCACGTAAAAGTGAAGTATATACAGCTCTTTATCAAATGCAAAATAATGAATTAAAGAGAATAAGTGAATATTTAGCCCTAACGCCTGAAAAACTTGTAAAGTTAATCCTGGAAAATGGTAGTGAAGTAATGTTTTTAGGAGATGGAGTACCAGAGTATCGCGCTTATCTTGAACAGGCTATACCAAGTCTTGCTCGTTTTGCTTCAAGTAATAATTTATTAACTCGGAGCTCGAGTGTAGCTATTTTAGGTGCTAAGGGATTTTCAGAAAATAAAGAAGATAGCTTTTTCACCCTAGAACCTTTTTATTTACGTAAATCAGAAGCAGAAATTACCTTGGAGGCAAAACAATGTGCGATGAAGAAAACCAAGTAATTATTAGGCCTATGGATTTTGATGACATTGAGCAGATTGTAGAGATTGAAAAGGCTTGTTTTTCTTCTCCATGGTCTGCTTATGCTTTTGAATGTGAGCTACATGATAATCAATTTGCAAATTATTTAGTAGTTGCCTTGGCTGAAGATGAAAGTAAATTAGTAGGCTATGGAGGTTTATGGGTAATTATAGATGAAGGTCATATTACTAACATTGCTATTTTACCAGAATATAGAGGGAAAAAACTTGGTGAATTACTAATGTTAAATTTAATCCAAATTGCATTAGCTAAAGATACAACCCGTATGACTTTAGAAGTTAGGGCAAGTAATAATGCTGCCATAAAACTTTATGAAAAGTTTGGATTTAAGACTGAAGGAGTTCGAAAAGGGTATTATATTCATCCAAGAGAAGATGCTTTAATCATGTGGGCAAAATTAGTGTAATTGAGGTGAACTATGAAAGATACGATAATTTTAGCGATAGAAACTAGTTGTGATGAAACAGCAGTAGCGATAATTAAAAACGGAAAAGAAGTATTAGCCAATGTAGTTTCTACTCAAATACCAACGCATCAAAAATTTGGGGGAGTAGTACCAGAGGTGGCTTCAAGAAAGCATTTAGAAATGATGAATATAGTAGTATCAGAGGCCTTAAATAAAGCTAATTTAAATTTCGATGATTTAACGCATATAGCTGTCACCTATGGGCCAGGTTTAGTAGGTGCTTTGTTAGTAGGTGTTTCATGTGCCAAAGCGCTTGCCTTTGCTTCGGATAAACCTTTAATTGGAGTTAATCATATTGAAGGTCATGTATATGCAAACTTTTTAGTACATAAAGAGATAAATTTACCAGTAATTTGTTTAATTGTATCAGGTGGCCATACTAATATTGTGAAAATAGTAGAGCATGGTAAGTATGAATTTATCGGTCAAACTAGAGATGATGCAGCAGGAGAGGCTTTTGATAAAGTAGCACGTTCCCTAGGACTTGCTTATCCGGGTGGACCTGAGATTCAAAAGAGAGCTGAACTAGGATGTAAAGATGCGATAGATTTTCCAAGATCATGGCTAGAAGCAGGTTCTTATGATTTTAGTTTTAGTGGGTTAAAATCAGCTGTATTAAATTATTTAAATCAGTGCAAGATGAAAGATATTGAAATAAATACGGAAAACGTAGCTGCAAGCTTTCAAAGTGCGGTTATCGAGGTTTTAATAACAAAGACAATAAATGCCGCTTTAGAATCTGAAATAGATACAATTTTACTAGCAGGTGGAGTTTCCGCAAATAGTGCTCTTAGAGAAGAAATGACCCTAAAGGCAAAGGAAAAAGGAATTAAGGTCTTATATCCTCAAATAGAATTTTGCACAGATAATGCTGCCATGATTGGAGCGGCAGCTCATTATAAAGCCATTCGTAAGGAATATGCAGACCTTGACTTAAATGCAAATCCTAATCTTAAATTTGGCGTGTAATAGGAGGTAAAATGTTTAATTATTTAGTAGATTATCATGTTCATACACATAATTCTTTTGATAGCACCGAAACCATGCTTGGTCATTGTGAACGAGCAGTTGAAATGGGATTAAAAGAAATCGTTTTTACAGAGCATTTTGACCTAAATCCTTATGATGAAGGTTTAGGACATTTTAATTATGAAAAATATGCTAAGGAAATAGGAGAATGTAGAGAAGTTTATGGAGATAAAATATTAATCAAAAAAGGCCTGGAATTAGGAGAGCCCCATCTTTATAAAACTAGGCATGAAGAAATGCTAAAGGATAAAGATTTTGACTTTTTACTAGGATCAGTCCATTACTTAGGTGATACCGTGCTACATAGTGATTATACAGGTAGGAAAGAAGAAGTAGTATATGAGCAATTTTTTTCAGAAGTTTTAAATAGTGCAAAAAAGGGAGATTTTCATATCCTAGGTCATATAGACGTTTTAAAAAGATATGTGCCAAGTAATTATAAAAAGTTCATGGCCAAAGACCATGAAGAGATGATTAGAGAAATCTTAAAAGAAACTATTAAAAATGATAAAGGGATAGAAGTTAATACTTCAGGAATCAGACAAGCAGTGGGGGATTATTTGCCTACCTTAGAAATTGTAAAATGGTATCATGAACTAGGTGGAAACATTATTACAGTAGGTTCTGATGCTCATACAGCTAAGCATGTAGGAATGCATATAAAAGAGGCGATAGATGCTCTCAGGGAGATGGGTTTTAAAACTATTTCTACATATACAAAAGGTCAAAGAAGCGAAGTGAGAATTTAAACAAAGATTAATTTAAAATTGCACATTAAAAAACCTTTATTTAAATAAATAAAGGTTTTTTATATGTAAATATATAGTTTTAGGATAAATTATTATGCCTGCATAATAATTTACAGTTATTATGCAGGCAACTATTTAGCTAAGAGAATGTTTTTGTTCATGTTTTGCCTTTCCGTAAATAACCACTCTAAATCCAACATAAGCACTCACTACCGCTAAATATGCAACTCCTATTAGTACACTCATTTCAATATCCTCCTTTTAATTAACCCTAATTAGGGTTAATAATGTTAAATTTTTGACAATCAAGTACAGACAATATACATTATTTAATCCGCTAAGTTTTCGAAGTATTTACCGATTCACTGACAAATTAGCGAAGAGAATGTTTTTGTTCATGTTTTGCTTTTCCGTAAACAACCACTCTAAATCCAACATAAGCACTTACTACCGCTAAATATGCAACTCCTATTAATACACTCATTTCAATATCCTCCTTTTATTTTATTATCTAACTGATTGCTTGTTTTTATTATGTTTTAACCAACCATATACTAATACTCCAACACTTACATACGTAACAGCTGTTGCTCCGTAGACTAAACCTAACATAATTTCCATTTTAAAATCCCCCTTATATTTAACCCTATTTCAGGGTAATTAATGTTATATTTTTAACAATCATATACAGATATAATCGACTAAATGTGTAGATTCATAACTTCTTTACTTAACTACTAGTTACCTGAAGAAAATTATCTTACAGAGTGTTCTTTTCTACCGTGTTTTACCCAACCATAAACCATTACTCCTACACCAATATACGTAGCAGCCGTTGCTACATAAACTAAACCAAGCATAAATTCCATTTCAATATCCTCCTTTTATTTTCCCTTTTCGCTTAAGGGTTAATTATAATGTTAATTTTTTAACAATCACGTGCTTGCAAATGTAGTTAAATATTTGACAATCGAGAATATGATTTAATGAATAATTCCGAAGTAGCTATATTGTTTATTTATATAGTAGATTTAGTTTTAGTAAATATTCTCTAACTTAATTTATTAGAGAGTAAGTATTTATCCTTGCTAGTTCTTGTAAGTTCTTTCACTTGTATAAGTAATTCTTATTCTTAATATAATTATACTCAATATTTCTAAAAAGTATACACCAAAATATCAAATAAATTAAAATCTTTTATTTGACAACAACATCGTGATATGGTATGGGGTTGCAGGTACTGAAAAATTAGTATGCATTCAAGTAAATTTTTGGTATAATAAGTAAAATAAGGGGCATCTTTTAACGGTTAATTACTTTGTGGATTCATCGCCTGTGGATAATGTGGATAAAACTGTGTATAACCTCGTATTACGGGTTTTTTTTGTGTGGAGAAAGTTGTGCACAGAAAAAAATGTGTTTTTTGTGGATTGTGGGGATAACTTTGTGAAATAGAGGATAAATAGGATTAATACTTGTGGATAATACTGTGGATAGTATTATAAATTGTTTTGCATAGAATATGTAAACAGTGTTTTTTTATACCAGTAAAGATGCAGAAATAAAGATGAATTGGGGATAATACTTGTAGCAACATTAAAAGGAGGAAAAAACATATGGGCGAATATGGATGTTTTGATATTATTGGACCTATAATGGTGGGTCCATCAAGTTCTCATACGGCAGGTGCAGTTCGCTTAGGACGGATGGCAAGAGAAATTGCCGGAGAATTACCTAAAGAAGTAAAGCTTATGCTCTATGGTTCCTTTGCGGAAACTTATAAAGGTCATGGCACGGATTTAGCTTTAATCAGTGGCTTACTTGGCTTTGATACTTTTGATGAAAGAATTAGAAGCTCGTTTACATTAGCTAAAGAACAAGGATTGCGGTTTTCGTTTATTACGGGAGAGAAAGAAGAACGCTTTCATCCAAATACAGTGAAATTTATGATTACTACTCATGCAGGAGAAAATTTAACGGTTATTGGATCTTCTATAGGAGGGGGTAGTGTTGAAATAACTGAAATCAATGGACATCCTTTAAGAATAAAAGGAGACTTTCCTACATTAATAACTTTTCATAATGATATACCAGGTGTTATTTCTAAGGTTTCAGAATGCTTAGCAAGGTATGATATCAATATTGCATTTATGGAAGTGTTTAGAAAAGAAAAAAGAAAGACAGCAACAATGGTCGTCGAAACAGATGAATATATTCCCAATGAAGCTATGCAGGAAATTTTAAAAATAGAACCTATTAGTCATGTCAGATTTGTCCAACCAGTTTAATCCGAGGAGTGAAAATGGTGAATTTTAATAGTATAGAAGATTTAATTATAGAAAGTGAAAGAAGGCTAATTAGTATCGGACAGTTAGTAAAAGAATGGGAAGCAGAGAAAAAAGAAATATCAATTACTGAAGTTGAAGAAAAGATGCGCACAAACTGGGGTATAATGAAGGAATCAATTATTTTAGGAATTAATAATCCTCAAAAGTCCATGGGGGGACTAATTGGTGGTGAAGGAAGAAGGCTGCATGATTATTGTTTAACGCAAAAAACTTTATCGGGTAATTTGGTTAACCTAGCAGTAGCAAGAGCGCTCGCTGTTTTAGAAGTAAATGCATCGATGGGAAAAATAGTGGCAGCTCCAACTGCTGGTTCTAGCGGAATAATTCCTGGAGTATTATTAACGATGCAAGAACATCTAGGGGTAGATGATGATAGGGTAATAGATGCTTTATTTACATCTTCGGGGTTTGGGATTATTATTGCGCAAAAGGCTTCTGTATCAGGAGCGGCGGGTGGATGTCAGGCTGAATGTGGTTCGGCAGCTGGCATGATTGCAGCTAGCGTAGTAGAATTATCCGGGGGATCTCCAAGACAAGCTGGTCATGCTTGCGCAATGGTTTTAAAGAATATTTTAGGATTAATTTGTGATCCCGTAGCAGGGCTTGTTGAAGTGCCATGTGCAAAAAGAAATGCTTTGGGTGCCTCTCTTTCCCTGACTTGTGCTGATATGGCTTTAGCCGGTATTAAAAGCGTTATTCCAATAGATGAAGTAATTGTAACGATGGGAGAGGTAGGAAGATGCTTGCCTGAATCCTTGCGCGAAACATCAAAAGGCGGCTTAGCCGTAACCCCTACAGGTAAAAAAATTGCAAAAAAAATATTTACTGAAAAAAAATAAGAAAAATCAAAAATTAGTATACCCTAAAGGAACGATTTAGGCTACAATAGTGTATATTAATTAACAAAAATATAAATTATGATGTATAGTTTTTCAGGTGGTGAATAAAGATAAAAATTAGTAAAAGGCAACAGGAAATTCTTGAAATTGTCAAAGGTGGAGAACCAATTACAGGGGATAGCATAGCCGAAAGGTTAAATTTAACTAGAGCCTCTCTAAGATCGGATTTAGCCTTTTTAGTGCAAATAGGACATCTAGAGGCGAGACCTAGAGTAGGATACTTTTATGTAAATAAAAAACCTTATCAAACAATCATAGACAAAATAATGAAACTTCGGGTGCGTGATTTTTTATCAGTTCCAGTTGTTGTTTCAGAGAATACGGTTATTTATGATGCAATTGTAGCTCTTTTTGTAAATGATGTCGGCACACTTTTTGTAGTTAGTGAGGGAGAAATCCTAGAAGGAATAGTTTCTCGCAAAGATTTATTAAAAACTACACTAGGTAAGGTGGATATAAATCAAGTACCTGTAAGCGTGATTATGACTAGAATGCCTAATGTTATTACTACCACTATGGAAGAAGGTCTTTGGCATGCTGGGAGGAAAATTTGCAGCCATGAAGTAGATGCTCTGCCAGTTGTTAAAGAAATAACGCAAGATAAGATTATAAAGTATAAGGTAGTAGGTCGCCTTTCAAAAACTAATATTACAAAAGCTTTTGTAGACTTTGGTTTAGGAAAGTTTGGTAGCGAGGAGGAGAATGATTATTAATAATACGATTGTATATGTAATTTCTGATTCTTTAGGTGAAACTGCTGAATTTGTGGCTAGAGCAGCAGTAAGTCAATTTAAATGCGGAACAACGGAATTTAGACGTATTCCATATGTGACCACGGAAGATCATTTATTAGAAATTATTGAAGAAGTAAGTCGTTTTCCAAATACCATTATTGCTTATACACTTGTTGTGGAAAGTTTGAAAAAACTATTAGAACAAGAATCAGCAAAAAGAAATATTGCTACAGTAGATGTGTTAGGACCTATGATGAAGGTTATTTCAGAGGTTACAGGACATCAGCCACATGGTGAGCCAGGACTTGTACATAAAATGGATGATGATTATTTTCGTAAAATAGAGGCTATAGAATTCGCCGTAAAATATGATGATGGTAAAGATCCTAGAGGAATAATGCATGCTGATATAGTCTTAATAGGAGTGTCTAGAACGTCTAAAACACCATTATGTATGTATTTAGCTCATAAACGCATTAAAGCTACGAATATTCCGTTAGTACCAGAGGTAAGCCCTCCTGAAGAATTATTTAAATTACCACATGGCAAAATAATCGGCCTTAAAATCAGACCTAATATGTTAAATGAGATTAGGACAGAAAGATTAAAAACCATGGGTTTAATGTCAAGCGCTGATTATGCAAGTATTGAAAGAATTTTAAATGAACTAGATTATGCAGAAGAACTAATGAAAAAGTTAGGGTGTCCAGTTCTAGATGTTTCTAATAGAGCTATCGAAGAAACTGCTAGTAAAATATTGAAAATAATGTATAGAGGTGATCAATTTGAAAAATAAGAAATATGTTTATCTTTTTGCAGAAGGTTCTAAGGATATGAGAAATTTACTGGGTGGTAAAGGTGCTAATTTAGCTGAAATGACTAATATTGGACTTCCAGTACCTCCAGGACTTACGATTACTACAGAGGCTTGTATAGATTATTTTGAGCTAGGGAAAAAACTACCTGAATCATTAGAAGCTGATTTATGGGATAAATTAGAAACAGTAGAAGAAGCTACAGGGAAAAAATTTGGGGATAATAGCAATCCTTTACTAGTTTCAGTTCGTTCTGGAGCGGTAGCTTCCATGCCAGGAATGATGGATACTATCCTAAACTTAGGTTTAAATGATGAAACAGTTGAAGGTCTTGCAAAAAGCGTCAACGACCCACGTTTTGCTTATGATTGCTATCGTCGTTTTATTCAAATGTTTAGTGATGTAGTTATGGAAGTAGAACATTATGAATTTGAAACTATTTTAGCAAAGCAAAAAGATACAGCAGGTGTAAAAAATGATAATGAGCTAAGTGCAGAAGATTTACAAAACATTATCAAGGAATATAAAGTTTTAGTAAAAAGATCTGCAGGAAAAGAATTTCCACAAAATCCTACAGAACAATTAATTATGGCGGTGCAAGCAGTATTTGATTCTTGGTATAATCCAAGAGCAGATTATTATAGAAAAATTAACAATATTTCAGATGCTTTAGGTACAGCAGTAAATGTACAGTCTATGGTATTTGGTAATATGGGAGCAAAAAGTGGAACAGGGGTAGCCTTTACTCGTAATCCAGCTAATGGAGAAAATAAATTATATGGTGAGTATTTAATGAATGCTCAAGGCGAGGACGTAGTAGCAGGAATTAGAACTCCAAATCCAATTACTAACTTACAAGAAGATTCTCCAGTTGTATATGATCAATTTGTAAAAATAGCTAATCTTTTAGAAAATCATTATCGTGATATGCAAGATATCGAATTTACAATTGAAAATGAAAAATTATATATGTTACAAACACGTACAGGAAAAAGGACAACTGCTGCTGCAATTAGAATAGCTGCAGAGATGGTTGATGAAAAATTAATTACTAAAGAAGAAGCTTTATTAAGGATAGAACCAACTCAGCTAGATCAATTACTACACAGAAGCATAGATCCTAATGCTGAATTAATTGTTATTGCTAAAGGGCTACCAGCTTCTCCTGGTGCAGGCAGTGGTAGAATTGTCTTTAATGCAGATGATGCTGAAAATTTAGGAAAAGAAGGCAAAGATACAATTTTAGTTAGACTAGAAACCACTCCAGATGATATTCATGGCGTAGTTTATAGCCGTGGTATTTTAACAAGTCGTGGTGGAATGACTAGCCATGCTGCAGTTGTTGCTCGTGGTATTGGCAAGCCATGTGTATGTGGCTGTGAAGCTCTAGAGATTGATGTGGTAAATGAAAAATTGGTTGTAGGGAAGCATCAGTTTAAAAAAGGTGATATTATTAGTATTGATGGTACTACTGGTAATATTATTTTAGGCCAAGTACCAATGATTGATCCTGAGTTAAGTCCAAGTTTTCAAAGAATATTAACCTGGGCTGACGAAATAAAAACATTAAGCGTAAGAGCAAATGCTGATAGTCCAGAAGAAGCTAAGAAAGCAAGAGAATTTGGAGCCCAAGGAATAGGACTTTGCCGTACAGAGCATATGTTTATGGATCAAGCAAGATTACCAATCGTACAAGAAATGATCTTATCAGAAACAATAGAAGAAAGAGAAAAATCTTTAAGAAAATTATTATCTTTCCAACAAGAAGATTTTTATGGAATCTTAAAAGCTATGGAAGGATTACCAGTAACTGTGCGTTTATTAGATCCTCCATTACATGAATTCTTACCTAATGCAGAAAGCTTATTAGTTGATATTACGAAGCTTAAATGTAGCGATGGAGATGCTGAATTGCTTGAAGAAAAAGAAGAATTATTAAAAAAGGTAAAAGCTTTAAGCGAAAATAATCCAATGTTAGGTCATAGAGGGTGCCGCCTTGGAATTACTTACCCAGAAATTTATCGTATGCAAGCTAGGGCAATATTCCAAGCAACAGCTCAGCTTGAAAAAGAAGGATATAATATTATCCCAGAAGTAGAGGTTCCATTAATTATTGGACCAGATGAATTAAGATTATTAAAAGCAGAAATAGATGAAGTAGCAGTAGCGGTTAGAGAAGAAACAGGCGTAGATTTTGACTATCACGTAGGTACGATGATTGAATTACCAAGAGCTTGCTTAACTGCAGATGAAATTGCAGAATATGCCGAGTTTTTCACCTTTGGGACAAATGATCTTACCCAAACAGTTTTAGGATTTAGTAGAGATGATTCTGAAGGCAAATTCATGCAGGAATACTTAGATTATAAAATTATAGAGCATAATCCATTTATTGTTTTAGATCAAAAGGGTGTTGGGAAATTATTGAAGTATGCAGTGAAAAATGCTAGAGAAGTTAAACCAAACCTACCAATAGGTATTTGTGGAGAGCATGCAGGAGAACCAAGTTCAATTGAGTTTTCTCATGTTATAGGCTTAGATTTTGTAAGCTGCTCACCATTTAGAGTTCCAATAGCAAGATTAGCTGCAGCTCAGGCAGCAGTTAATAATAACAATCAATCTAAGTAAGATCAAATAGTATAGGGTAAACACGTAAATTCTTATATATCAAGACTTTGTGGGATTCATTAAAAATTACAAAAAAGATACTAAAAAGGATACTGCCACTTAATATATTAAGTGGCAGTATCCTTTTTTTATAATATATTGAATATATAAATATATTATTTAGTAAATAAATATATTGTTAAGTACTAATCGGTAAATAATGACATACTATCAAAACATATTGTATAATAATTGAAACTGTAAAAAACATTAAATAGAATATGAAAGGAGGGAATGTTATAAAATTCCATATTTTAACCCTTTTTATTGTTCTTAGTTTAATATTGGGCACTCAGGTTATTGCTCTTTTTGTTCAATATAGAGTGAATAGACCCTACCGTGGGATTGGCTATTGGTTACTGGGGTCTAGTTTAATGGCACTAGGTTTTATTTTTATGCCCATGGTAACCGTAAAGTCCCTTGAGATGTTTGCAAGGATCGCAAACCCACTTCTAATTTTAGGTCATATCTTTTTGTACATAGGAATTAAACAGTTTTTTAATAAAAAAGTAACCAAATGGATACCAATTTCAATTTTTGTTGTCCTTAATCTATCTTATTACTATTACATGTATATAAATAATGATATTTCCGCACGTACATTTGTCGTAACTGCTACTATAGCTATTATTTCATTTATGATATCCTACCAGCTTTTCTGCAAAAAAAACAGGCTAATTTCTAGTTCAGCGAATTTTACCGCCGCTGTTTTTTTTGTTTATGGATGTTTTTATACAGTTCGTACTTTTCGGGTAAGTATGTTGCCTACTATTCACTCATATACTGATCAAGAGGAAATTCTTATAATCGGAGCTATTCTTTCTATCATCATTAGTAATTTATGGACATTTGGCTTGATCATCATGGTAAATCAGAGGCTAAATAGTGATAATCAATTAGAAAAGGAAAAATTACAATTGATTTTTAACACAAACCCAGATGCCCAATTAATAACGCGATTAAATGATGGTTTCATTGTTGAGGTCAATGATGGATTTTCGGTATTGAGCGGTTATTCTAGAGCCGAGGTCATTGGGGATTATATCCGAACGATTAGTTTTTGGCATAATCCTGCAGATCGACAACTTTTCATAACAGAGCTGAATGATAAAGTAACTTGCGAAAATAGGGAATTTATTTTCCAACGAAAAGATAATAGCCAATTTTCCGGAATGATCTCAGCCAGAATTATTATGATTCATTCTGTACCCCATATTATCAGTGCGATTCGCGATATAACCGAGAGAAAGCAATTTGAGGAGGCACTTATAGAAAGCGAAGAGAAATATCGTTCTATCCTCAACGCCTCCCCGGATGATATCACGATCACGGATTTAGAGGGGAACATCTTAATGATTTCTTCTGCAGCCAAGAAAATGTTCGGATACAAATCGGATTTTAATAATTTTATAGGTATGCAGCTCCTCGACTTCATTATACCTGAGGATGTTGAAAGAGCAAAATCTAACCTCCAACAAATGTATCAAGGAGGCAATCTAAAAGCAAATGAATATCATGGAGTGCGTCAGGATCAAAGTATCTTTGATATTGAGGTGAATAGTGGGTTTGTTTATAGTGCAAATGGACTCCCGGATAAAATGGTATTTATTATTCGTGACATTACAGAACGCAAGTTAGCCGAGCGAAAAATACAAAAGCTGGTTCAACAACTTGAAATAGAGAAAAATATAGCTCAACTCAATTCGATTACTGACAGTATGACCGGATTAGCTAACCGGAGATATTTTGATGAGACTCTTAAAACAGAATTTTTCAGGTTAAGGCGCTCTGGATCTACATTATCGCTAATCATGCTAGATATTGATTATTTTAAGAAATTCAATGACAGCTATGGCCATTTAGCTGGGGATCAGTGTTTACGAATGATTGCAACTACGTTAAAAACTATTATAAGCCGAGCACCTGATATTGTTGCGCGATATGGAGGGGAAGAGTTTATTATTATATTGCCCGAGACAGATGAAGACGGAGCTAAAGCTTTGGGGGAAAGAATCCGAAAAGCAGTTGAGGAGCTCGCTATTCCACATTGTGCATCCGACATTGCTAAATGCGTTACGGCCAGCCTCGGTATCGTTACCGTTTACCCGACTGAGTTAATATCACCAGAGCAAGTTTTAAAACAGGTTGATGAAGCTCTATATTGTGCTAAAAAAAGAGGGCGTAACCGTTGCCTTTACAGCTCTAATGAAAAACTTTAAATAAATATGCATGTCTAACATAGCTATAAATTAATCCACACTATTTATATTTTGTTCAGCAAGTCAGAATAGTCAAGAAGTAAGGGTTAAAATAATATTATCGGGTATGGTGAGGCAAACTGTATTAAAGCCATAAAAAGCCTCAACAAAAATAAAAAAAGGAAAGGGATTATCTTTTAGTGGTTTAAGAGATAATCCCCTTCCTTTGTTATTCGGATTTTAGTCCATTATAGTCATTAGAAATATTTTTTCGCATATAAATGCTTGAGATAATACCAATTGTTGCTGCATTAATGACAAGCTGTGAACCGCTATAACTTACAAAAGGTAACCCCATGGCACTTAGCGGTACTAGCCCTAAATTCATAGATACATTCCATAAAAACTGAACAGCGAGAATAGAAACAAAACCACTTATTAATAACTTGGCATAATTAATTTTTACTTGTCTGGCTATACGTGCAATACGTATTAGAAATATAACAATAAAAGCAATAAGCAAAATACTTGCTATCCAACCAAATGTATATGTAATAAAGGCAAAAACAAAATCTGTATGGATATTAGGTATTAATTGGGGATTAAATGTAAAACCTTTTCCAAAAATCCCTGAATCAGAAATTATTTTACTTAACTGAATCTTTAAATAACCTCCTCCAAGTGGATCAGCTTCAGGGTTTAAAAATGTAAGTAGTCTAGTTAGTTGATAAGGTTTGGTGATAATAGAGAGCATTAGTATTACCATTGATACACCTGATATTAAGATAATTTTTTTTAAATCTGCACCTGAAACAATCATGACAACCATACAGGCTATGGCATATATAGCTCCCGTTGAAATTGAAGGAGATGCTAAAATTAAAATTAGTGGTAATGCGGATAATATAAAACCTTGCAACATTTTACGCTTATTATTCCAGTCCCATTTATTAAAGATACCTGCTAGGGCTACTATAAACAATAAGGGGCTAACTGATACAAAGTTAATGCTAAAAGGACCAAGAATTAACCAACTCCTACTGCCATTTAATTGAATTCCATATAAAATTGTAATGGCAAGAATTAAAAGAGCTCCTAGATAAATGTGTTTAGAATATTTTTCAAGTTTTCTATAATCAAAAAAGTACAAACATATAAAAGTAATTAAACTTATAAATGAAAAGAGCAAACTATTTTGAAATATATGAATATCATATGTAAGTAAACTTTGTCTTTGGATAAAATACATTGCTAATAATCCTATATTGATAAAGATAAAGGAAAATAATAAAATGCTCCATTCAGGTTTTCTCCTATGAACTTGATTCAGTTGTTTTCCGATAATGTCAGCATCACCCATTTGAGCAATGGCCTTCCTGATAGCTTCTTTTTCAGAAGAACCTTGTGTTAGATATTGTTCTGAAATTTCCCTGATATGATCTTCTAATTCTAGCTTTATATCTTGATGAACATCACGAAACTTAACTTGTGAGCATATTTCACGAATATATTCTTGGATATTTTTATTGTGATTTAAATCCATGAAAAAACCTCCCTCGTTAAAATTTTATCAACTGTTGAACGGAATGTAACCCACTCTTGTTGTTTTTCTTTTAATTCAGATTTGCCTTTAGTAGTTAGACGGTAATATTTCCTTTGTCTACTGCCTTCTTCACCGCACCAGTAGGATTCAACCATATCTTTTGACTCTAATGAGTGGAGAATAGGATAAAGAGTTCCTTCTTTAAAACTAAAGATACTATTGGATTCCTTTTCAATTTCTTTAATCATCTGATAACCATACATAGGTTCACGGTTAAGCATGCTTAGTACTAAAACTACTGTACTGCCTTTTAGCATTTCCTTATTTATTTGCATTGGTTTTACCTCCTCCCATAATACATAGAATATCTATACATCGGGTATCTAGGCATAATTATAAAAGATTTTCTTTAATTAAGCAATAGGGTTAAATAAATTATATATATTTCTTTGTATATGGTGAGCATTTATTTGAGCAATCATATAATAAGGATAATATACAATTCGTTAAGGAGTGTTAGTATGAAAAGTAAGATTGCCGATGCTATTAAGCTTAAAACCCAACCCGTTGCTGTATTTCGCAGAGATGAAAAACCAGAAATCATTATCTTCTTAGCCAATGCAGATCAACTTTCTGCCCTGATGTGGTTTGCCAATTATGATAAACCAAGTCAAGACAACGTCAAAATAGACTTTGGCGCTGCCTGTCATCAGTCTGTATTATATGCTCTAGCGCAATCTGAGGAGAAGGAGCAAAAGTGTTTTATCGGGCTAACTGATCCTTCAGCAAGAAAATTTATAGAAAAAGATATCCTTTCATTTAGTATGCCTTACCAACGCTTTTTGGAGTTAGAAAAGCAAGTAGAAGAAAGTTATTTAACCAAAGAAACATGGCTAAAAATTGCTGAAAGAATATAGATAAAGAAATGAGCCTTCTATTTTGACAGTTGTAGCCCTATCAACAGTAAATACACAAAGAACAATATTATAAAAAAATCTAACAAGACAAAGAGCTCAGCTGTTAACAGCCGAGCTCTTTACATAAGTTTTGATATATTTGTTTGCCTAGTTTTAAAAGTTCAGGATTATTTTCCCACACGGTTTCTCCGTTTAAGTCAGCTTGGATAATGGTTTCTGTAAAAGGTATCACGGCTAAAATTGGTAGGTCTATATTTTTTTGAAAAAATCCTTCAGCACTAGGACGAACTTTATTTGCAATAGCAAAAATTTTAGTTACCCCTAAATCTTTAGCAAGCGGGACGATTGAGTGCGCCGTTTGAATACTTCTTTGACCTGGCTCTACTACTACAATAAAGGCATCTACAGAGCCTGCGATAGGAGGCCTGATACCAATATGAACATCAACTCCCTGAACAGTAAAGAATGAACCATTAGCCTTTCCAATAGCTGTTAGGAATTCCTTTAAGCTTTCTCCACAATATTTTAAACCTTCTGGGGACATTAAAGAGAATTTAGCTAAAGAATGAGCAGAGCAAACAGTAGCTACTACAAGAACATTGTGTTTTAAATATTTAATTAGAAATGCGACTAGCTAGAAAGCAGGACTTTTAAATAATAAAGAGAATTAGAAACTTGAGACTTCAATATTTTAGGAAGGTGTAGCCTTGGAAATTAGAGAATATATAGAACAACGGGAAAAGGAAAATTTGTCTTCATTTGCTAAATTAGCAATTAAATCTAAAGGTAGGGCTATCTTTGAACCTGAAGATCCCATTAGAACTTGTTTTATGAGAGATAGAGATAGGGTAATTCATTCTAAAGCATTTCGCAGGTTAAAACATAAAACGCAAGTATACATTTCTCCTGGTAATGATCACTTTCGCACTAGACTTACTCATACTTTAGAAGTAAATCAAATTGCTAAAACTATTGGAAAAGGATTGCGACTAAATGAAGATTTAATTGAAGCAATAGCGCTAGCTCATGATGTAGGACATACCCCATTTGCACACTCAGGGGAGGAAGTATTAAATGAACTTATGACAGATGGATTTAGGCATAATGAAAATAGCGTCAGAGTTTTAACTGAAGTCGAGCAAAGAAGTGAAGGAAGAGGTCTTAATTTAAGTAAAGAAGTACTTGATGGTGTGTTAAATCATCGAGGATTTGATAAAGATATAAATAGAGCCGAGACCCTTGAAGGACAAGTAGTTAGACTTAGTGATAAGGTTGCTTATGTGCAACATGATATTGATGATAGCATTAGAGGTGGAATATTACGAAAGTGCGATTTACCTAAAGAACCATTAGAAATTTTAGGGGAAAGCCATAGTGCAAGAATAACCACATTAGTAACAGATGCGATTAAGCACGGATTTCATGAATTGGAAAATAGCAAAGAGCCGAAGATAAATCTCAGTCCAAAAATTAAGAAAGCATTAATTGATCTTAGGACATTTATGTTCGAACATATTTATAATGGAGAAGTTTGTTCTAAAGAAAGAGAAAGTGCGATGTATGTTATAGAGCATTTATTTAAATACTATAAAAAGAATCCAGAAAGGTTACCATTATTTTATCAAACAATTGCAAAAACAGAAGGAATCGAAAGAGGAGTTGCTGATTATATCTCAGGTATGAGTGATAATTATTGTGTCACTATATTTAAAGAGTTAGTGATACCTCGTTCTTTTTTGTGAAATTAATATATTTTAGAGTAATTTTAATAAAAACTTGCCTAAATAGTATGAAAAAGGAAAAAAACACGTTTTAATTTGTAAATTTTAGCATATAATATATTTATCCATTATATACAAAAATTTACCTTTTGCCAAGAAGATTTTTTTATAGCAGGAAATATTAAAGTAATAGAGAATAATAGTTATCCGTAGAATTAAATTTTAGTAGAGAAATGAGGAAAAATGAATATTTATGTAGATGCTGATGCTTGTCCTGTAAAAGACATTATTATTGATCTTGGACAAAAGTATAAGGTAAAGGTTGTTATCGTGTGTAGTATTAGTCATTATTCTAAGGCACTTGAAAATGTTGAAAGTATTATTGTTGATAATGTTCCTCAAGCTGCTGATATGGCTATTATTAATAAAATTAAAGAAAATGATATTGTCATTACCCAGGATTACGGGTTAGCTTCTATTGCTTTAGCTAAGAAATGTAAAGTGCTGCATCATACAGGTAAACCATATACAAATGAAAATATTGACAATTTATTATTAAACAGGCATATTTCAAGTAAAATCAGAAGAGCTGGAGGAAAGACAAAAGGTCCAAAGGCATTCACTGAAGTAGATCGGGAAAGGTTTAGAATGGCTTTATCAGGACTTTTGGATAAAAAATAAAAAAGTAAAAATCCTTCGTTGTTAAAAAAATATCATTATTTAAGTTTTCTTTAAATCAGTAGCAGGAATAATGCAAAATATGGCGAATTTTGTTACATAGTAGGATGAAGGTGATTTTTATGAAAGGTTATATACCACAGGAGATAATCGATGAAATTACTGCCCGCGCTGATATTGTAGAGGTAATTAAAGAATTTATACCTTTAAAAAAGGAAGGCAGGAACTTTAAAGGATTATGTCCATTTCATCATGAGAAAACTCCTTCTTTCACGGTTTCAGCGGAGAAACAAATCTTTCATTGTTTTGGATGTGGTGTCGGAGGAAATGTGTATAGCTTTTTAATGAAAATGGATAATATTAGCTTTCCAGAAAGCATAAAAAGACTAGGAGAAAAAACAGGAGTCGCTATCCCTGAAACAGAAATAAGTGCTAGTGAAAAGAACAAAATAACTAAGCGAGAACGACTTTTTAAAATCAATGACCTTACTTCTAGATTTTATCATAAAATATTGGTTGATTCAAAGCAAGGAAAATTAGCCAGAGAATATTTACAAAAAAGAGGTATAAATCTTGAAACAATTAATAAATTTAAAATTGGTTATGCCATAGATTCATGGGATAGTCTTTTGAAATTTATGATGAAAAAAGACATTAAACCTCAGGAACTTTTAGATTTAGGATTAATCTCACCGCGTAAAAGTGGTAATGGGTATTATGATCGCTTTAGAGGAAGATTGATTTTTCCTATTTGGGATAGTAGGGGAGGGGTAGTGGCTTTTGGGGCTAGGATATTAGGTCAAGGTGAACCTAAGTATCTTAATTCACCTGATACACCTCTATTTAACAAAAGTTATCATTTATATGGCATAAATCTAGCTAAAAATAATATTAGAGATAAGGATATGGCATTAATTGTTGAGGGATATATGGATGTTATAGCCTGTTATCAGCATGGGGTAAAAAATGCTGTTGCTTCATTAGGTACAGCATTTACCAAATATCAAGCAAACCTTTTAATGCGTTATAGCTATAATCTTGGTATTTGTTACGATGCAGATGCTGCAGGTTCTAAAGCTAGTTTAAGAGGTTTAGATGTTTTATCTGATTTAGGATGCAATGTGAGCGTAATTAATTTACCTAAGGGATTAGATCCGGATGAATATTTACAAAAAGAAGGCAAAGATGGTTTAGAACTATTAATTAAAGATGGACAAAGTTTAATAGAATATAAACTAACCCATTCCATGGAAAATAATGAAATTATTGCGATCCAAGGAAAATTAAAAGTTATTGAAGATCTAGCAGAAGACTTGCTCAAAATGAAAAGTTTTGTTTTGCGGCAAGGAGCAATTGATTTAATTAGTAAAAAATTAGGATTACCTTCTGAAACAATTATTAGTGAATTAAAAAAAATTAATCAAGAAGTAAAGAAAGCTTATAATTTTCGGGATACTAAAGATAATCAGAGAGATAATAAGACTATAAACTATGACCATTTTAATAAGGTGGAAATCTTAACCTTAAAATTAATTATTGAAAATAATAAGTTGTTTACTGAAATCGAAAATGTAGGTGGAGCTAAACTTTTTACATCTACCTTACAAGAATTTTATCAAGAAATTTACAAATTATATCTAGAAACAGGCGAAGTGAGCAGCAGTAATTTCTCTGAAAATAAATATAGTAATTTATTTGCCTACATTATGATGCAAGAAAATAAAGCTAGTAATATAAAAAAGGCATTTTTTGATTATCTAAAGAATTTAAGATTACTTTTTTTAGAGACAGAATATAATGCTAAAAAAACTAAGTTACAAGAAGCTGAAAAAAACGGAAATGTAGATGAGTTAAACAAGCTTCTTTTTGATATAGATACAATTTTGCAAGAGAAAAAAGTTATTGATACCCTAGGAGGGTGATAAAAAAGATGAACAAAGAAATGAAAGTAGAAACGGTAAAAGAACTTATTGTAAAAGGTAAAAAAAATGGAAGTCTTACTTACAAGGAAATCATGGATGCTTTACAAGGAGTAGAATTAAATCCTGACCAAATAGATGATATCTATGAACAATTTTCGACTATGGGTATAGAAGTAGTAGGTAAGGAAGAAGCACAAGAAGATAAAGACTCGACAGATAAAGAAGATGACGAAGACGAAGAAGAGGTCGAATTAGATTTATCTGTCCCTGAAGGTATTGGCATTGATGATCCAGTAAGAATGTACTTAAAGGAAATTGGTAGAGTACCTTTATTGACCGCAGAAAAAGAAGTAAAGCTTGCTCTTTTAATGGAAGAAGGAGACGAAGCAGCTAAAAGGGAATTATGTGAAGCAAACTTAAGGCTAGTTGTTAGTATAGCTAAAAGATATGTAGGGCGCGGTATGTTGTTTTTAGATTTAATTCAAGAAGGTAATCTTGGCCTCATAAAAGCTGTAGAAAAGTTTGATTATCGTAAAGGTTTTAAGTTTAGTACTTATGCAACTTGGTGGATCAGGCAAGCTATAACTAGAGCTATCGCTGACCAAGCACGTACTATTCGGATACCTGTTCATATGGTAGAAACGATTAATAAACTTATTCGTATATCTCGTCATCTTTTGCAAGAACTTGGTAGAGAACCAACTCCTGAAGAGATTTCAGTAGAAATGGAAATACCTGTGGAAAGAGTTAGAGAAATACTGAAAATTGCTCAAGAACCAGTTTCTTTAGAGACTCCAATTGGTGAAGAAGAAGATAGTCATCTTGGTGATTTTATTGAAGATGAAGACGCACCAGCACCAGCTGAAGCAGCATCATACATTCTTTTAAGAGAACAATTAGAAGGTGTATTAGATTCTTTAACTCCAAGAGAAGAAAAGGTATTAAGACTACGTTTTGGTTTAGATGACGGACGTTCAAGGACATTAGAGGAAGTTGGTCAAGAATTTGGGGTTACGAGAGAAAGAATTAGACAAATTGAAGCCAAGGCTTTAAGAAAACTAAGACATCCTAGTAGAAGCCGTAAATTAAAAGATTATTTAGATTAAAATAATTTTAAAATATAGTTGACTTATTAACTAGAAATACGTATAATGAATCTTGTCGCGGTAACCACTGCGACTTAGGGCCTATAGCTCAGTGGTAGAGCATCCGGCTCATAACCGGATGGTCCCTGGTTCGAACCCAGGTGGGCCCACCATTTGAAATTTTCATATTGGCCCGTTGGAGAAGTGGCTGAACTCACTAGCCTTTCACGCTAGCACTCAGGGGTTCGAATCCCCTACGGGTCACCATTTTGGGCGATTAGCTCAGCTGGGAGAGCACCTGCCTTACAAGCAGGGGGTCGGCAGTTCGATCCTGTCATCGCCCACCAAACAGAAACCTATTGCATTTGCAATAGGTTTTTTTGTATATAAATGCACTTAACTAAAATTTTGGTATCAGACTACCCTACTCTTGAATAGGATATAGTACTTTAAGAAATATAGGAGGAGAGATTATGTCTGATAATAATAACATTCAAAGAAGACTCGCAAACGTCTTACAAGAATTACAAGAAATAGTAGATGATAGTATTAAAATAAGAAAACAGTCTAAAGAGGTAAAGGTTCAAAATGCTAAGGTATGGGAAAAGTTTTTAAGTGGATTTTTTAGTTTTATTAAAATAAGAGAAAAAGAAACTGGCGAAAATCTAATGTGGGGAATTTCATTACTGAAGATTATGAAATAAAAAAGTAGCGTAGTAGTTACATAATTAAAGTATAGGCACACTACCATAGGGAAACATTTGAAATGTGGCTAATGGTGGGCATATATCGGCAGACAGTGCGTTTTTACTGTCTGCAGATTACCTTTTTTGCACATCTTTTGGTGTTCCCTTAAACTACTCATGTGAACTGATATAAATAGCGGAAAATAAGGTTAATTAATAGATTATGTAGTTGCCTGAAATATAAACCAGCCATCCTTGACCGAAAACTGGAATACACCTCCATGTTTTTCCACGATATGTGCCATGCTTTTTGTGCCAAAACCGTGTCCCTGTTCTTTAGATACAGGCAAGCCATGATGGAATATCGGTTCTACCTGATAACTGTTGCGGATGTCAATGCACAGCTTATTATTTTTGGAATACACACGCAGCTTGATATAGCGTTCATTGCTGTCTACTATATTGTCACAGGCATGTATGGCGTTTTCCAAAGCATTTGACAATAGTGAGCAAAGCTCGGTGTCGCTAAACGGAAGCGAGTCAGGCAGTCTTGCTTCTACCGTCAACAGGATTCCTGATTGTTTTGCTTTGGTGGCAAATGCGGACAAAATCAGATTGACGGTTTCATTTTCGCAAAAGCGTATGGGCGTTATGGCATCCATATCGGACTGGGCAGTCTGCAGATACTCTTTGAGTTCCTCTATGTGTCCCTTGGCTGCCAGCCCCTGCAAAAGAGCGAAATGGTGGCGCATATCGTGCCGATAGGCCGCAGCATTCTGCTGCAGCTGCCGCAGAGAAGCAAACTCTGTCTGCGCCTGCCTAAACTGCGTATCCAGCATATCCCGTTCTCTTTGGATGCTAGCCTGTTTTTGCGTTTCGGCATAGTAAAGGAGAACAAACACCAAATAGAATGCCGATGTCACGAAGGGCATAAATTGTACAGCCGTGCGTGCCCCACTATACATAAAATCTGTGTAAACAGTGCCGGCATAGTCGAATAGATAGTAAAAGGCTGGCATGGCACCAAACAGTAGGCAGGATTTAACAGAGCGTTCCAATAGATGCTGAATAGAGTTAACCGCATATTTTTCTAGAAAATAGTACATCAGAAATGCAGTCACAATATAACCGATATGGTTCATAGAAGCATTGTTAAAAGTTTCACCTACAACAGTACCAATCCAACGGGGTGGCTGGCAGCACAGGAAGGAGACAAACATACTGGTTAGTGAAATAAGCCATGACCGCTTTAAGTAAAGGGCGATAAAAACAGCAACCGGCAAATGAGAAAGCAGCGGATATATTTTTAGTGTCATGCCCATGCCCCAAAGCTGCAGGCAGACGAATTGTAAAATAAATAAAATGATGGTAAGGCACCCAAGAGCCAGATAATTTTTCCGTGTACGTACCATTCCTGTGAAATTGACCGCAACCGCCACACCGAATAACAGGGCAATAAAGTAACGAGAGAATTCAATAGCTGTTTCTACCACCCGCTTATTCCTCCTCCATTTGATAATGCAGATATTGCTGCTTTATCTCTCGCGCCTTGCCCTGAGCAACAGGGATAGAGGAAAGGGTCTGTAAGGTCACCTGATGATTTTTGATGGTATCCACATACTGCATATTCACAAGATAGGAGCGGTGGGGTTTGATAAAACAGCCATATTTCAGAAGATTATCGCAGACAGAGGAAAAAGACTCTGTACATTCGATTACCTTGCCGGAGCGCAGGTGATACAGTACATTTCTCCCGATAACCTCAGCAAAAGTCAAATTGGAGATTAGTATTTTTTGAATGCCCTCATTACTTTTTACGATAATCGCATCCTCATCTTTTTGTGTTTTTATCTGCTCTAGCATTTCGTCAAAGGTGAAGAACAGTTTTTCTTTTGAGATTGGCTTTAGTACATAGTTAATCGCTTTCACTGAATAGCTCTCCAAAGCAAATTCGGGCGATGATGTAAAGAATAAAATTGGTGCGGTTTTGTCAAAACCACGGATTTCCTTTGCGACATCAATACCCATAAAGCCCGGCATAATAATATCCAGACAGTATATATCAAACCGTTTTCCTTTTTCTAAGGCCGAAACCAACTCAAATCCGTTTGGAAAGACGGCGTATTCACAGCTAAAGTTTTTTGATGCTCTATATAAGTTGATGAGCTGTACCATATTGGATAGCTCATCAATATTGTCATCACAAACCGCAACCTGTAGCATAAATATTCCTCCACTTCTCTATTATCCTAATTTTATGATAATTTTACCATAAAAATTGAATTCCGAAACTATGATTCATGTCAAAAAAATCATGTTTCATGCAGCAGACGATTTTTAAAGGAAGTTTATGGTATGGTGAAGATATGAAATAAAACTTGAGAAGGAGCAAAAATATGATGAAAAAGCGATTTATGAGTATCTTACTCACCCTGTGTATGATGCTGACACTACTGCCGGCAACGGCCATGGCAGCTAATAACTACAATGCTAAACTCAAAGAAGGCTGGTACTATCTTCGGTGTATGGGCAACTATCTTAATTTAGATGCGAATGGCAAAGCGGAACTGCGCGACAAAACCAACACTCCAGAAGGAAACACAAAGTTCCGTGTACATTACTGGGGAACTGGTGCATATGGCTTGGAAACGCAGGATGGAAGGTATTTAGGAATAGAAGGTACCATAAAAGACGGAGTACGAGTAAAGACGGTGGCGGGTGACCCAAACGCGGGTATATCCAAAGATCCTATGTTTCGTTGGGACATTTACAGCGAAAACGACAAGGATATTTGGAGCCTCCGCCCACGGATGAATAAAGATATTTTTATGAACGCATCTGGGCAGAAAAGCGCAGATGGAACCCCTATTATTTTATGGACACATATAGATCGTTGGCTTTGTCCGAGTTTCCGCTCTCCTGATGCTCCTAATCATGGGGAGTTCCGGTTTATTCATGCAGATACATCCTGGGTGGATCCCGGAGCTCCAAAAACGCCCGCAGATGGCTGGTACCAGCTTGATGTGAGACCCAGCGCATGGGACGGGCATAGAAACACGATCTTTAAACGCAATATAAACATACACAAAAATGGTGGTGCAGAAATTGACGTCATGAGCTGCATCCCGGGAACTTATGAATTTTATGTGCAAAACATGGGGAACAAGCAAATAACCTTGAGGATGGGGGATGGAAGGTATTTGGGAATAGCTGACCCCATAAAAAATGGAGTACGGGTAAAGGCAGTAAAAACCCCTTATCTTTGGAACAGCTACTCCGAAAAGAAAGACTATGGAGACCACGATAATTTCAGCCTGCGTCCGTCCACGAACACTAACATGATACTCAATGTTTCCGGGCAAAAGGCTGAGGTAGGAACCCCTATTATATTGTGGGAATATACAAAAATGGACGCTCCTTCTCATGCCGAGTTTACATTTAATGTCTTGAGCAAGGATAAAGTTCCGGCTAAGGCTGTAACCCCTCCAGTTCCTGTTGTAAAACCAGGGACACCGTCCATGAGTATTGTAACTGCCACACCAAGCAAGACGAGTTTTATGATGAACAGCCATTCTGTATCCGTCACGGCGGCGTACACCATAAATGGTACTAATTACTTGCAGCTGCGTGCAATTGCAGCACTGCTTAATGGAACTGCTGCACAGTTTGATGTGGGCTGGGATGGACAGTATGCCGTAATTGAGCCCGGCAAGCCGTACAGTAGTGTAATTAGCGAAACTAAGCTCCAAAATACAACGAATATCCGAAAGAGCGACACGAAGTTCAAGCTAAATGGCAAAGTCTTTACATTTTCAGATGCCCGGTTGATTGCCGGCGATACTAACTACCTTCAGCTGCGCGAGTTTGCACAGAAAATATCTGGCACGGCATCGCAGTTCAATATTTATTGGGATGATGCGGTAAGTAAGGCGGTCATCCAGCCCGGCGTGGCTTATACGGGGCTAGTACAGTAGACATTATCAAATCGGCGTAAAACTTTTTTAATATCTAAAACCATGATTCATGTCGAAAAAATCATATTTCATGCAGCAGACGGTTTTTTCGTGGAAATTTTGATAGATTTAATGCAATGGAATGCTTTCAGCACAGCAAAGCAAAAGAAAAGGGAGGATTTGAAATGAAAAAAATATTGGTACTTATGATGGCACTTGTTATGACCCTAAGCCTTGTAGCCTGCGGTGGTGAGGCTGATGGAGAAACATCACCAGCGAATCAGCAAGGGGCTTCGGTTGAGGATTACGCAAAGCTTGAGGGGTTTTTTGATCGCGTTATTGAAAATTATACCGGACAGCAGGAACTTGCCACATTATTGGAAGAAGTGAAAAGTGGTCAAAAAGAAGAAAGCGCACTCCTGGACGCATACGGGAAATTGGCAGAAGATTCCGCTGGGATGCTTCAAGATGTGCAAAACACAACATGGGAAACCAACCATTATGATGACGAGGTGGCGGCGCTCAATGCATGTGTAAAGGCCCTTGCGTTATATCAACAAACATTATATGAGGCAAGTGCAGAAAATGATGGCGCAAAGCTGGATACAGTGGCAGAGTTGTTGAATGATTATGATGCAAAATTAGGAGCACTACTCGATGCCATGGGCGTAGAGTAATTTAACTTCAAATAAATTCCAATGGATGTCTTTGATTTCCCAGGATCAACACAGGCAGGGGGCCTGAAAGGCTCCTTGTTTTCTAAAAACAGAAAGAGGAGGGAAAACATTATGCTGCCAACTTTCATCGCAATCACCGTAATTGTTGCGGTCATTGTTCTATGGACAATTTCCACACAGCGCAAACTGGTCGTGCTTGATGAAAATATCAGCAATTCCATGAGTCAAATCGGGGTGCAGCTGTCAAGTCGTTTTGATGCACTGACAGCTCTTTTGGATTTGACAAAGGCCTACGCAAAGCACGAAAGCGAAACACTGATTGAAACAATCAAATCAAGAAGAAGTGTGATTACGGCAAAATCTACACCAGATGATGTGTTACGCCAGGAAGGAGTGATATCCGAAGCCCTAGGCAGGATTGCCATGGTAACGGAGCAATACCCTGAATTAAAGGCAAACCAAACGTATATCAAAACCATGGACGCAGTGGAAACTTTTGAAAACATGGTGCGCACCAGTCGCCTGATTTACAACGACAGCGTGACCAAGCTCAACCGTGAAATCCGAATGTTCCCGATCTCCATGATTGCTGGAATGTTGGGCTTTCAGCAAAGAGAGTATCTTGTGGAACAGGCTGGTAAGGCGGATATGCCTAGCATGAAATGAGGTGTTCTATGAGAAAAAGCGTAAGCTATCTAATTTTAACCCTTGTCCTATTATTTTCCCTCTCTCTCCCCGTTTATGCCGCAAATAAGGTAAATACCATGGATATTCAGGCTGTCATTAACGAGGATGGATCCATGCGCATTAGGCAGAGCTGGTCAGGGCGCTTTGATGAAGGAACAGAAATCTATATTCCCATGAATGCGCCAGATTATCTGACCATCAGTGAGCTTACGGTCTCCGACCAAAACGGCAAATATGATACCTTGTCGGATTGGAACATTGACTGGAGCTTTGAACAAAAGGGAAGAAAATGCGGCATTCATAATACAGACAGCGGTTATGAAATCAGCTTCGGTATCAGCAGATATGGGCAAAACCACTATACCATTGAATATAAGTTAGATAATGTGGTAGGCGGTTACAGCGACAGGGACGGTGTAAATTTTCGATTCATCAATGACGGAATGAATACCACCCCTACTGATGTGACGGTAAAAATTGAGCTTGCGGATGGAACTCCTATTACCGATGACATTGCCTCTATATGGGGTTTTGGTTTCGCGGGTGAGGTAGTGTTTGAAAATGGAAGCATTGTTGCTCGTACAGATACCCCACTCTCCACGGAAAACCATGTAACGGTGCTGCTTGCCATGGATAAGGGAATCCTGTCCCCCTCACGGCAGGAGACGGGGAGCTTTGAAGAAGTGCGGGAAAAAGCCCTTTTGGGTAGCGATTACGATGAAATCGGCTCAAATGGTGAAGAAGTATCTACATTTACAGCACTTACTGTGGTACTGTTTTCTATCGGACTTCCCATCGGGCTGATTATTTGGATTCGCAGGATAAAAAAGAAAAGCGCAGAGAAAAAACGGCAAAGGTTCGCAGAGAAGTTCGGGTATTATAGGGATCTTCCTAACGATGGCATACTGAGCGCTACGTATGCATTGGGGAGAATGTTTGATATGTGCGAGGATGGTGCTATCCTTGCCACAGGGATGCTTCGGCTAATCCAGCTGGGCTGTCTATCCCCTGTGGAAACGCAGGAAGTAGGATATATGGGCAAGACACGAGAAACAGTCAGCTTGCGGATCATGAGCAGCCAGCATGACAAAATGAATGAGTATGATGAGTACCTTTATACGGTATTAGAGGGTGCAGCTGGTTCAGATCGCACTTTGCAGGCAAAGGAGCTGGAACGCTTTGCGAATCAAAAGGATACGCTACTTCGTGCCTATATTCAAAAGCATGATAGTGCAGGTAGATCCTATTTGAATCAAAAGCAATGTCTGAAACGTTGGAATATTCCTGCCAAATTAACCGACTTGACGCCATCCGGTGAGCAGGAGCTAGGCCAGCTAATGGGCCTTAAGCGATATCTGATGGATTTTTCATTGGTTGCCGAGCGGGGCGTTAAGGAAATACCGATTTGGCGGGAATTACTGTCTTATGCTATGCTGTTTGGCATCGCCGATCAGGTAGCGGAGCAAATGAAAGAGCTATATCCGTCACTCTTATCTGAATTGTCCGATTACAGCCAAAGCATGGCAACTGCTTATTCCTATCACTATTTGCTTTATAGCAATATGAAGAAAGCCGAAGAGCAGCACGAACAGGAAAAGCGAAGCGGAGGAGGGGGCGGATTTGCTTCCCTTGGCGGGGGCAGCGGCTCCATAGGTGGCGGTTCGGGCGGTGGAACGAGATGATTAAAATAAATGGAGGAACTGATTATGGGCTTATTTTCTAAAAAACCCCCTTGCCCCATCTGCGGCGGTAAGATTTCATGGTTTTTGCCATCGAAAATCGAGGGCGAATACATCTGTGACACTTGTTACGGCAAAATTGATGTAGAGAGTGACAAGGCAAACAACTGAAATCATTTACCATCAAAGAAGATAATGCGCTCCTGTTTGAGGGTTCGGCGGCTGGCATACAACGTTATGCCAGCACCGTATCAGGTTGTGCCATGGCTATTGCTCCGCAAATCAGCCAGTTTGTGATGAATAGGCAAATGGTCCGAGCACTTGACAAGCTAGATGACGGCAAGGCAAACGGGTCGGCACCAGTACAATCTTTTAATGTACCAGAGCCTTTTCGTATGTTCAACGTGGAGTTACATTTCGACCATCCTTATTGGGCGGTGATCAAATGTGATATGGATGGACCCCGATTTGATAATACTCACCCGGATGTGAACGACTACCTCCGTTCTTATCAGAGAAGCATTGAGGAACTTGAAAAGCTAGTGGCTGCATTCAAGGCAGTTGCCTTTCCGGGTGCACCAGAGCAGTCCAGCGGATCTAGTACGGCACAGCAGGTAAATAAAACTATAGCACCCCCTGCTGATGCCATCGAGGAAATCAAAAAATACAAGGCGCTCATGGAAGACGGCATCATTTCCCAGCAGGAATTTGACGCCAAGAAACGGCAGTTGCTTGGCATTTGAAGAAAATTGCAATATTCATGCGGAAATGAGGGGATAGCATGATTTACACATGCGAAGACTGTGGCCTTTTATTCTACCGGGCAGGAGAGGTAAAGGAATGCCCCTTCTGTGAGAAAAACGATATTCGTTTTGCCACCAAAGAAGAAATCAAAAGATTACAGACACTTCTGGAACAAGGAAAACCAACTTTATTTAAGGAGGAACAGACCCTATGAAAAAAATACTAAGTATGTTTCTTGCGCTGTGCATGGTACTTACCATGGTGCCGGTTTCGGCAATGGCGGAAGAAACACATACGACCATTGGCGGGGGTGGAGAAATTATCAGCTTTGCACCGCTAGAGGAAACAGAAAAAGTGGTATCCCTTGGCACATCCATAGAGGATTTAGAGCTGCCAGAAACACTGACAGCCGTGGTGCGGACAGCTTCAATAACTGATAGCAGCGCATCGGAGGAAATCGAAATCGACATTCCGGTGATATGGACTTCTCCGGAATATGACAAGGAAACTGAGGGTATTTATGTATTTTCACCAATAATTGAGGGCTACACAGTTAGTGCTGAACTGCCACAGATTACTGTGACGGTAGGGCAACTTGCAGTTGAAGTAGAGGGAAGCAAAGCTGTAATGTTAGCAGAAGAGAACGTAAACATTGAGGAAATTAAAATTACAGATGCTAATGCAAGCAAAATACAAAAATTATTTGACGATAAAGGTTCAGGGATTGCTGAGGTGACAGATAATAATGGTACAATTAAAATTAAGCTACTAAAAAACATCACTGGGATTATAATAATTTATACTTCAAATAGTAACTATATTTTGGATGCTAATGAAAAGACCCTCTCAGGTGGAGGACAACCCGAAGCAATCCAAATAGCAAATTCTTGTAGTGGAAGTACTTTGGAGCTAGTTGGAAACGGTATTTATAAAAAAGGAGGTAATAATTCATTATACATTTCCGATGGTAATACGCTCATTATAAAGAGTGCTACAATTTACGGTAATATTTTCAATTATAATATTATTCGATTTGAGCGTGAAGAGGGATCTGATTATTTTACTGTAAAAAATAATGGTATTGATTTATTTGAAGAAAAAAACAAGACGACACAAACAACATATTGGATATACGTCACTGGTACAGGACTTGTGGTTGCTCAGCATGGTTTGGATCTCGCTGGTACAGCAATAATAAGCAATGAATCACCAAGAATTGGCGAAGTACTGAACGGTTCACTTGTTGGTAACAACAACACCGGTACGCTAAGCTATGTATGGAAAGCAGCTGGAACGATTGTTGGCACAGAACCAAGCTATACAGTAACAGAATCAGACCTAGGAAAGCCAATAACCCTAGAGATCAGCTCAAGCGTAGAAACCGGCACAATCACAAGTACGGCAACAGCGGAAGTGTTAAAAAAAGTAGCTCCGTCTGCCCCAGAAGCTCCTACGCTAGTTTCAAAGACACATAACAACGTAACGCTTACAGCAAATGCATCTTACGAGTTCTCAAAAGACGGTACGACGTGGCAAACAGACAATGTGTTTAGCAGTCTGACTGAAAGCACAACGTATACGTTCTACCAGCGAGTGGCTGAAACAAGCGACACGGAAAAATCTGCGTCAAGCACAGGATTAAGTGTGACGACCAGCCTCGCTCCGGCAGGCGCTCTAACAGGCACAGCAATAATAAGCAATGAATCACCAAGAATTGGCGAAGTACTGAACGGTTCACTTGTTGGGGGTAACAACACAGGTACTCTAAGCTATGTATGGAAAGTAGCTGGAGCACAAGTCGGCACAGAACCAAGCTATACAGTAACAGAATCAGACCTAGGAAAGACGATAACACTAGAGATCAGCTCAAGCGTAGAAACAGGCACAATCACAAGTACGGCAACAGCGAAAGTGTTAAAAAAAGTAGCTCCGTCTGCCCCAGAAGCTCCTACGCTAGTTTCAAAGACACATAACAACGTAACGCTTACAGCAAATGCATCTTACGAGTTCTCAAAAGACGGTACGACGTGGCAAACAGACAATGTGTTTAGCAGTCTGACTGAAAGCACAACGTATACGTTCTACCAGCGAGTGGCTGAAACAAGCGACACGGAAAGTTCGGTGTCAAGTACGGGATTAAGTGTGAAGACAAACTCAAACGGTGGCGGCTCCGGAAGCAGCGGCGGAAGCTCCTCGAATGACAACAGTAGTTCTGTCATCGTTACACTACCTACACCAGATAAACCTAATTCTCCTATACAGGGGGAAATTAAGGTTCCAGGCACAGTGGACAGCAAGGGTAATGTAATGGTGAGCATCACTGACAAAACCGTGACAGATGCTTTTGATAAGGCACTGGCGGACGCCAAGAAAAATGGAACTGAGCGAAATGGCATCACGGTGGTTCTCCGTGTAGACACCGGCATCAAGGCCGGCTCTAGTGTAACGGTCAATCTGCCAAAGAACGTGCAAGATACCATCATCGCAAAGAAAATCGTCAACACCATTGTGGTGGTGGATAATCCTAACATCAGAGTCGGCATGGATTTGGCGACCGTTCGGGAAATCAACAGTCAAGCAAAGTCTGATATGAATATCACTGCTAACCGCGTAGACAGTGGTAAGCTAACCGGGGAAGCAAAAAGAGCCATTGGTAGCCGCCCGGTATTCGACCTTAAGGTGAACTACGGCAACGACAAACAGGTACAGAACTTTGGTGCAGGCAGCGTATCGGTAACTATCCCGTACACCCTAGGCGCAAACGAAAAGGCCAGGAATGTGCAGGCTGTTTATGTGGACGAAAATGGCAAGGTACACTGGCTCGTAAACTCAGTCTATGATAGTGTGGAAAAAGTCCTGCGTTTCAGCACCGATCATTTTTCCACCTACGGCATCGGCTATAAACAGGCCGACACCGTATTCACGGACATTGCAAACCACTGGGCAAAGGATGATATTGAGTTTGTGGTAAGCCGTGGATTGTTCAGCGGCACTTCCGCTACCATTTTCAGTCCGAATACTGCCATGACAAGAGGAATGTTTGTCACGGTGCTAGGACGACTAGCAAATGCCGATGTGAGTGGCTACAAAAAGAGTAATTTCACCGATGTGAAAAGCGATGCTTACTACATGGGCTACATTGAATGGGCGAGAAAAAACAGCATCATAAACGGCACCGGCAATGGAACATTTGCCCCGGATCAGTCTATTACCCGTGAGCAGATGGCAGTTATTATACAGAACTATGCTAAAGTCATTGGTTTCACAATGCCGAAAGTCTATGGGGAAAACACCTTTGCGGACAGCACTAAAATCAGTGTCTACGCCAAGGATGCCGTTAAGCAGATACAGATGGCAGGCGTAATCAGTGGAAAGCACGGAAATCTTTTCGACCCGCAAGGTACAGCCACACGTGCCGAGGTCTCGGCAGTGATGGGACGTTTAGTAGAACTGGTGATCTCTAGCGATACCATGCAGGGCGTGACGGCGGATGTACCGAAAAACTTGAAGTACACGACCTATACCGTGCAAAAGGGTGATAGCTTCTGGCTCATTGCACACACACTGGGATGCACCTTGACTGAGTTGGAACGGCTGAACAACAAAAGCAGGTTCGCTCTAATCCATCAGGGTGATATGCTTCGGGTTCCGGAGAAGTAAAGCACAAGCAATAAAATGAATAATGCCAAGGGAAAACCCGGTTAAACACGGGGATACAAAGCCATAGGGTCTACGGCGTTTTACACTATGATAGTCTGGCTGCAAACGTCATAGCTCATATATATCGCCTCTCAAAGATACAATTTTATAACTTTACTCTAAGAAAGTCAGTATTTTGCCTTTGGCAACGTACTGGCTTTTTTGGTTCAAGAACAAAATTATGTCCTTAATATTTTATCTGCTTTAGATATTCTCTTTTGTTTAGTTATAGTTTGAGTCGCTACTAATATTGGGTTATAATATTAGTAAATGATAGAGCTGAGGTGGCTAATAATGATTAAATTATCTAAACGTTTAGAGGAAATAGTAAAGTTAATTCCTAAGGGAAATACGGTGGCAGACATCGGGACAGACCATGCCTTAATCGCTTGTTATATAGCCAAAGAGAATATCTCACCTAAGGTAATTGCTGCTGACTTAAATGAAGGACCTTTAAAATTTGCGCAGGAGCAAGTAAAAGCATACCTTGTAGAAGATAAGGTTACAGCAAGATTAGGTGATGGACTAAGCGTCTTAAGCCCCGGTGAAGTAGATACAGTAATCATTGCAGGTATGGGCGGATCCACAATGAGAACAATTTTAGAAGAAAAACCAGAAGTAGTTAAAAGCTTAAAACATATGATTTTACAGCCTCATGTGGGTGCAGAAGCACTACGCAGATGGGCATCAGAAAATGGCTGGAAGATAGTGGAAGAACAATTAGTAGAAGAAGAAGGATTTTATTATGAAATAATGTCTTTAGAACAAGGTAAAATGGAAATAGATGATGATATTTTATACTTTTTAGGACCAAAATTAGTCGAAACAAAGCATCCTTTATTAATACCATCATTAGATAGCTTGCTTGAAAGTGAGAAGGGAATATTAAGTCAATTAGCAAATAGTACTAATATAAAGGCTAAAGAGAGAGCAGATAATATAAAAAATAAATGGCAAAATGTAAAGAGGGTGTTAGGATGGCCAGCAGAGTTAAAGATGTAATTAAACAATTTGAACAATTAGCACCAAAAGAATATGCAGAAAAATGGGATAATGTAGGACTTATGTTAGGTAGCATAGACTCTAATGTGCAAAAAATTTTGGTCACATTAGATGTGACTCTCCATGTCGTAAATGAAGCAATAGAAAAAGGCATTGATTTAATCATAGCCCATCATAATCCGATGTTTAATCCTTTAGCTAATATTACTCTCGACAATCCGCAAGGGAAATTAATTACAAAGTTAATTAAATCTGAAATTAACTTATACTGTGCACATACTAATTTAGATTCATGCCCAGGGGGAGTTAATGATATCTTAGCTGATCTCTTAGAACTGACAGATGTAAAAGTCTTAGATAAAAGTAGCCAAGTAAATACATTTGACCAAAATGTAGGCTTAGGTAGAGTAGGAATATTACCGCAAGAAACTAGCCTTTTAGAATTTATCAAACAAGTCAAGGCTGCTTTAAACATTGATAGTTTAAGATATGTAGGAAATTTAGATACTAAAATTAAAAAGGTATCTTTATGTGGAGGTAGTGCGGCAAGCTTAATAAACGATGCCATTAATATAGGTGCAGATGTCTTCTTAACAGGAGACCTTAAATTTCATGAAGCCCAAGATGCAGAAAATTTAGGAATATGTTTAATTGATGCTGGGCATTTTGCAACCGAAGTACCAGTAGTGAAAAAAGTAGCAGCATATCTGCAAAATAGTTTTTCAGAACTTGAAATTATTGAATCAAAAATTAATACAGAGCCATTTAAGTTTATTTAAGGATAGGGGTATAGTTATATGCTCCTATCCTTTTATTGTATAGAATTAAAGGGGGAAATAAAATGAAAACAAAAATGCTGTGGGATTTACAACAAAAAGAACAAGAACTAACGCGGGTAAAAAAAGAATTAAAACAAGAAGATTTAGTAAATGTTTTAACAGAAATGAAAAATAAAATTGCTCCCCTTAAAGAAAATTACGAACATAACAAAGATGAACTAAGAGAAAAAGAAGGAGTCATCCAAAATAAAGAAAAAAATCTCCAGGATTTATTAAATAATAAAAATATTAAAGAAAACAAACTTTATGACGGCAGCTGTAATGAAGCCCGTGAGTTAGAAGTAATGCAGGAAAATGTTGAAACAAATAAACAAGAAATAAAAGAGGTAGAAGAAGAAATTTTAAATTACATGGAAAATCTAGAAAATGAAAAAAAAGGAATGCGTAAAGATGGAAAGCAATTAAAGACATTAATTAAAGATTACCAAGAAAATCTAGAACAATTTAGAGAAAATAAAGAAAAATTTAATTTAAGAAAAGTAGAATTAGAAGAAGAAATAGAAAAATTAAGCAGGGAAATTGGCCCAGAGCTATTAGAAAAATATAGACAAATTCAAAAGGACTATGATAATCGAGGAATTGCAAAAATAAATAATGGCGCCTGCTCAGGATGTAGAATAGGGATATCCATATTGCATTTAAGAGAAGTTAATAGTCAAGACACCGTACACTATTGTGAAAATTGTCGGCGCATCCTTGTTTTAGATGTATAGAAAAATAACCCAGTTGTTATCTAAGATTTAGTATGATATACTTTGTACCTGACAAGAATACTAAATAATAAATTGAGTAAACTAGATGATCGCAGGCATAAGCCGCAAGGCTGTGTTTGAGGAAAGTCCGGGCTCCATAGGGCAGGGTGCTGGCTAACGGCCAGTGAGGGTGACCTCAAGGATAGTGCCACAGAAATAAACCGCCTTCTTTTGAAGGTAAGGGTGGAACGGTGCGGTAAGAGCGCACCAGCAGCTAGGTGACTAGCTGGCTAGGTAAACCCCACTTGGAGCAAGACCTAATAGGGGAACGCATGGAGTAGCCCGCTCTGTTCCCGGGTAGGTCGCACGAGGTGCTTGGTAACTTGCATCCCAGATAGATGATCATCCACGACAGAACCCGGCTTACGGTTTGCTCACTTACCTTTATGCAAGGATTATGAATATTTATACAATATTTATGATCCTTTTTTAGTGCTAATAAATACGTTTAAAGTGATTATGTCCTAGTAAAGAAGGTTATGTTCTACTTCTGTTACTATAGTTATGATTAAGTATATTATAATCTTTTTTCAATAATAATATACTAGATAATTTTAACAAGGAATGTTTATAAATCTATCAAATATTTTTCAAAGCTTAATTGTAAAATGAAATTGAACAAATTGAAAATTTACTAAAAGAAAATGGAATCGGATTGCCTCCAGCCCCTCCAGAACGTCCAAAAGGCTTCTCTAGGAGCAAAAGTTCTTCTACTAAATAAAGAAAAGGGATGGTTAATTCCGCCTCCATTACATCATAATAAATCTGAAGATAAACTAAGAATATTAAAGTTAACTGCATATACAAGGGCAAGGGAGTACTTATATATTTTGGATATTAAAGATAGTTCAAATAATTATGAACAACTAGATTTAAATTTATTTTCTGGAATATAAGACAATACATTTAAAAAATAACATTAACGACTGTATCTTAGAAATATTAGTTTTAAGGATATTCAGTGCAAAAATATGTAGGAACTTATAAGGGATAATCAGCTCTGTATAATGATTTAGTAATTATATCTTTTTCTAGAAAGTAACTTTAATAGTATATAGAAAAATTTAATGTTAAAAAATAGGCTGAGTTTTGGTATATTCAATAATCCAAATCTCGGTCTTTTTTACATTTTAGTATTTTCATAGAGAGATTTTATAGAAGCATGTATAATAAAAGAAAATAGGCAAGGAGTGTGCATATGAATTCTGAAATTCTAATGTACCAAACCGAGGATGGTTTGACTAAAATAGAAACTACTTTTGATAAAGATACTGTTTGGCTTTCCATTGACCAAATGGCAGAACTTTTTCAACGTGATAAATCTACAATTTCTCGTCATATCAAGAACGTATTTAATGAAGGAGAGTTGGTGAGAAATTCAGTTGTTGCAAATTATGCAACAACTGCTGCTGATGGAAAAACATATAATGTAGACTACTATAACTTAGATGTAATTATTTCTGTAGGTTATCGTGTGAAATCATTACGAGGAACTCAATTTAGAATTTGGGCAATCAATATCTTAAAAGAGTACATGAAAAAAGGCTTTGCTATGAATGATGATCTTTTAAAAAACAATGGAGGCGGAATTTATTTTGATGAATTATTAGAACGCATTCGTGATATACGTTCATCTGAGAAGGTTTTTTGGAGAAAAGTGCTTGATATTTACTCAACAAGCGTCGACTATGATCCGAGAGCTGAAACATCAATGCTGTTTTTTAAGACTGTACAGAATAAAATGCATTGGGCGGCACATGGACAAACTGCAGCTGAAAAGATTTTTTACTCCGTAGATGCCGAAAAGCCATATATGGGTATGTTGAGTTTTCAGGGAGAAAGACCTAAGCAGGCTGATGCAATGGTAGCAAAAAATTATTGTAATAAAGAGGAATTATCTGCATTAAATAGTGTTGTTTCTGCTTATCTTGAGTTTGCGGAAATGCAGGCACGGAGAAGAATTCCGATGTATATGTCCGACTGGATTGAAACATTGGATGGATTCTTGAAATTATCTAAATATGAGATTCTTACCCATGCAGGAAAAATTAGTGCAAAGACAGCTGAACTAAAGGCTAAAGAAGAATATAAAAAATATAAAAAATTACATATAGATGATATTTCTAAGGCGGAGAAAGATTATACTAGGGCTTTAGAAGATATGGAAATGAAATTGTTGAGTGAAGAAAAAGAAAATTAGAGTATATTGTAAAGGGTTGCTTTGAAGTGGAAAGGTAAGGATATTTAATCATAAAAGATAATTTAGTTGCAAAGCATAAAGGTAGTCTCAAATCGAGACTAGAATAGAAAACAGTATAAGTTAATAAAAAAGCTACTTTTTATCTTATCTTTAAATATACAGGAGGTATTAATGAATTATTACGCAGTTGTGATAATTACCATAGTTTTATGTGTATTATTGGCATTTTTAGTTCTTAAAATTAAGAATGTTAATAAAGAACAAACAACAGGGGGAATGTTGGTTGGAACTGGATTGGGATTAATTACATCTTCATTTCCAAGTTTAACTGATAGAATATTTGACTTCGGAGAAAAATTTTTAACTAATACGAATACAGTAAGTTCAAGTGAAGTAAACCTTATATCTTTAATCTGTGGGTTTATATTAATTTTATTAGGAATATATTACAATAAAAATATTAAAGATAGATTCTTTGTGCTTAATATCCTTAGCAAAGATAGAAGATTAATAAGTGATAGAAAGACTGTTAAAGATCTGAATATATCTGATTTTAAGCTAAAAGAACATCAAATAGATGTAGTAAGAATGTTTAATGATGCAAATAACATAACTCAAAGTTCGTGTAAATATATAGTTGAAGAAATTGAAGAAAAAGCTAAAAATTTTATAAATCAAAGCGGTGATTTCAAAAAAGCTTTTACTGGAATGTTTTCAATACCTTTTACTATTTTAGCAGGTACATATTTATCTGCTACTGAAATCGATGAGTATCTTGAATATAACCGTAACAAAGGTAAATATTCTTCATTGGGGTTAAAGAAGTGGTATCAGAAAAAAATAAGTTATCCAGATTTAAATATAACTACACAAAATACTAATAAACAATCAAAAGAAATTGTAGTAGCAGTATCTATAACTAAAAATATAACTGATGAAGATTTAGTGCAGTTCAGAGGAAAAGATACCTTAAATATAGGATTACAAAATCCAAAAGATAATGTAATTGAGCTTAGAAAACAATTGGAGGATTATGTAAAATCAATAATAGATAATATAGAGAATTTAAAGACAGTATATCCAAACTTAGAGATCGTTCACTTAGTAGGGGCAATTCCAAGTTGTTTATCAATTGAATTAGGTAGAAAAATAAGTCTAAACAGAAACAGGTTGCCATTAATAATGAGTTATCATTTTAAATTTGGGAATACACCTAAATATAATTTTGGGATAATAGTTACAGAAAAAGATAAAGGAAAATTAATAAAAAACAGGGAGAATATAGGAATTATGTATGATTTATCATCAGATTTTAAAAAGTTTTATTATAATGAAGTTGTTCTTCCAAAAGAAGAAACAAACAACCTTAGAGAAAAGAAAAAATTAAATATACAAAGGCTTAAGGATGGTCTTGATGAATATAACACAAAAAATAATACAAACTATAAAGTTGCTGAAACTTTAGAGCAAGGTAGTGTTGCTATGTCTACAGTAACACAAAATGAAAAAAATGATTATGATATTGATGTAGCAATAGTATTTGACGATACTAATTTAAATGGTTTAGGTCATAGATGTGTTAAAAATGTAATAGTAGATAGAAAATGTAATAACTTCAAGACTCCACCAGAGGCACTAACAAATTGCGTTAGAATAGTATATTCAGATAATTACCATATAGACTTTGCAATATACAAAAGAATCAAAAATGATGATGGTAGTTATAATTATGAACATGCAGGTGCAGAAAAATGGAATTCAAGAAATCCCAGGGCAATTAATAATTGGTTTAAAGATGAAATAAAAATTCATGGCGAAAAATTAAGACAAGCAGTAAGACTATCTAAGATGTTTTGTAAATCAAGAAGCGATTGGAAAATGCCAGGGGGACTCATTCAATCAGTACTATGTGATGAGAAGATTCTAGATTATGATAGAATTGATGAAATGTTTTATTACACAATTAAAGAAATTAAAAATAGATTGGAGAATGACATTGAAGTTTATAATCCAACAGATTTTGAACAAAGTTTACTGTTAAAGGAATCAGACAGGGATAAGATGAATAACTTAGCTAATAGACTTAAGGATAGATTGAGTAAGTTAGATATTTTATTTGATAACAATTGTACCTTTAAAGAGGCTATTGAAGCTTGGAACGAATTTTTCAAACATGAATTTTGGGCTTATGATGAAGAAAATGAAAAAAGATTATGTTCTTTATCAGAAACAGTTAGCTTGATGAAATCTTTAAATATATCTTTAACTGAGTATGATGATACGGAAGAATTTATTGAAAATATAATGCCAATTGAAGATAGGTATTTAGTTAAACTAGATTGTAAAGTTGCAGACTATGAAATAGAAAATGGAGATATACAAATAAAACAAATTATAAAATTATCGACATTAAGAAATGAAGGCAAAAAAATTCCATTGAATCGAATACTAGAATTTTATTTAGATATCAATAAAGTTCCCTATCCGTTTCAAGTATACTGGAAAGTAAAAAACAATGGAAAGAAAGCTATAGAAAATAACTGTATCCGAGGTGAAATATTTAAAATTAAAGAAGAACAATTTGATAGATTAATAGAAGAAAGCAGTTTTGAAGGAGATCATTATGTAGAGTGTTATATTGTAAAAAATGGTGTATGTGTAGCTAAAGATAGAATTTAAGTTCTTATTTTAAGGTAAACATATAATTTTTAGTAGCTTTTGTAATTTTAAATAGATATATGAATTGTAAAAGTTGTTAAGAGATAGTCGAAGAGATAGAGGAAAGGAAGCTTTTAAAATAAGGCAGCAGCATTTTTTGCCAAGGGAATAGAAAATTAATTTATATATTTATTGATAAAAATATAGATTAATTTGGGGTTAGATGGTTATTAAATCGTTTTAAAATATATCCAAACGCTTACTATAATGATCTAAAAAAAAGTTCCCTAAAACAAGAAATTAAAAGGACTTCCTTGAAAGGGCTTATTAAAACAACATATAATAGATACGACGGTAAATTGGGTTATTGTATGATTCCAAAACGCTTATCTATTAAAGGCAAAGCACATAAAGTTTTTGAAAACCTACTAAAGCAAGATTTTACAGCAGAAAAGAAAAATATTAAATGCTGTACCGATTTCACCTATACACACCTTTTTAATGGTAGTTTAAGGTATAATTGTTTAATTCTTGATTTGTATGATCGTAGTATTGCTGCTACTAAAACTACAAATTACTTGACTACTGACCTAGCAATAGAAACATTAAATGAAGCTTTAGGTGTTACAATTCTGCTTGACCAGGTCAAATTTAAATAAGGCAAGTTATTATACTAGTCCCCTTGCTGTGGTTAAGATTAGAGTATTTAATAAAATTAATAATAGGGGAGGAATATAATGAATTGGTTAATTTCGGCTAATGGTTCAATTTATAGGCATTCAGATGCATTTGAAAAGATGGGATATGTTGATTGGAGGCAAACTGCAAACTATGAAGTAGGGGATATTATCTACATATACTCTACTAGACCTCTAAGTAAAATTGAGTTTAAGTGCATTGTGGAGAAAATAGATATTCAATTTAAAGATATTACAGATGATAAAGAGTTTTGGATTAATGAAGATGAATATTATAAATGGAAAAAACGACTTTATAGTAGAATTAGGTTAATAGAAAGAACTGCAGGGGGAAATTTAACGCTAAATAAACTCAAAGAAAATGGGTTAAAGGCTGCACCTCAAGGACCGATAAAATTGAAAGATGATATTCTAAGTTACATAGAAAAATATTTTCATAAAGATTTAACAGATATAACCTTTCCTGATGAAATTCCAAATGAAGAAGGTTTATATGAAGGTGTAGGGGTGAGTGTTAAAGTTAGTAGATATGAAAGAAGTAGTATAGCTAGAAAAAAGTGCATTGAATATCATGGAAGCGATTGCATAGTGTGTGGTTTTAGTTTTGGGAAAGTGTATGGTGATTTTGCTGAAGGTTTTATACATGTTCATCATGTCACGCCGTTATCTGAAATTAATGCTGAATATAAAGTAGATTATAAAAATGATTTAATTCCTGTATGTCCCAATTGTCATGCAATGTTACATAAGAAAAAAGGGTCGGAATATTTAAGTATAGAGCAGTTGAAAGAAATTATTAAAAGAAAATAGTAGGTTAACAATAAAAACAATAATAAGAGGTTAAATATCAAAAGATTTACAATATTATTATAGTTAGAAGCAGGGTTTCTAAGAGACTAGATTCTTGTTTTAAATATTAATATCATGTTATTACCTCAGTTTGTCAGAGGGGTATGTATTATAAGTCAAAATCTCAAAATATAAGTTAAGGTATTTATTTATATTTGTGATTATATAACTTATTTAGTCATGATTTAGTATGCGAAATATATTTGTTAATTAAAAATAAAAGGGCAGTTAAAAACTACCCTCTAAAGTATTTTTTATTACAATTTATCTACAGCTTCTTTTTTTCTATCTTGATTGGTATGGGCATAAATTAAAGTACTCTCGGTATCATCATGTCCCATTAATTCCTGAATAGTTACAATGTCTACACCCTCTTCAAGTAACCTTGTAGCGAAAGTATGTCTGAGTTTATGAGGAGTAATTAGCTCAGCATTTAGACTTGCACGTTCTACCCATTTCTTAAAAATTAATCTAAGTGTTGATTTGTCCATTTGATTTCCAGTTCCATTAATTATGATATATTGGTTCTCAAGTGGCAGCCTAGTTTGCAGATAGTCCCAAAGAATTTCAATTAGGTCTTCCTTTAAAGGAAGAAATCTTTCTTTTTGCCCTTTACCAAATACTTTTAATGTCTTATTTTTAAAATCAATATCCGACCATTGAAGACCAATTAACTCTGATCTGCGAATACCTGTAAAAGCAAATAGATAGAGCATTGTTTTATCACGTAGCCAATGTTCTTCGTTTTTAAACTGGTCGGGTGCTGATAAAAGTTTATTTAATTCTCCTTTTTTAAGGTATATAGGCATTCTTTTTGGAATCTTAGGTGGAGTAATTTTTCTCATAGGAGACATCATAATATAATCTTGATCTACGCAAAAATTAAAGAAGCTTCTAAAACAATTAATTTTTCTTGCAACTGTGGCAGGCTCGAGGTTGTACTTATTATCAAGATAATTAAGAAAACCTCTTATAACATTTTGCGAAACAGCATCAGCTCTTAAAGGTATTTCATCATTTTGTAAAAATTCGATGAGTTGGCTAATATCTCTTCTATAAGCTGTAATAGTCTCGATACTGGAATTTCTTTCAAATCTTAGGTAAGACATAAACTCACCCATAACTCTACGTAAGTCTTTCATAATATACCTCTTGCATAAATATACGTTTTATTCACTAAATCATAACTATAGCAGAAGTGATACATAAGCTTTTAAAATCTATCCTAGGGTTTGGGGCACAAGGAAGTAAGGGTTAGGACTTTCATTGTCCGATAACCCAGCTTACGGTTTGCTTAACTATAAATTATAAGAAAAACCTGGATACTAGTTATCCAGGTTTTTTTATTTGTTTAAGATTTTAATAAAGGCGTAATACTTTTGAGATTATCTTGTGAGGTTTGTTTGGAATGGTTTTTTAAACTTTAGGTATGAAGAAATAAATAACAAAATTTAACAATTCATTCCTTGCAATTACATAAAGCATGCTTAATAATTAAGTAAAGGAGGTATTAAATGTGTCAGGAAAAATAAAGATAGTACATAAGATGTTGATTTCAGGGATAATCGCTATCGTACTAGTATCCCAACTAGCGGGCTGTGCGGTAATGGATAGTAAGGAAATGATGAGTATGATAGATGCAGGTCAATCAATCACGATTGAGCTGGCTAGTCCTTCATATGAAGTTAAGATACAAGGGGAACAAGAAAAGAAAATAGACTGGATTAAATTAGACCAATTAAAGACGTTTAATGAAGGATTTAGGCAGGGGCTAGATGAATTATTCAACATTAATATAGTAACTGAAAATGGGGTTAATGGAAAGTCAGGCTGTTTATATGTTGACGAAACAGGTGATAGAAACGGAAATACAACACTAGAGGACGCATTAAGAAATAAAGTATTCGTAACTAAATATTTTAAGTCAGAAGGAATTAAAACTAAGTTAACAAAACTAGCAGGTGAGGCGTATGCAGATATTGGTGATAACGAATTGCATGGGGTACTAGGCACAATTAATGCTTACTATAACCTGTTGCCAGATGCTAAAAACCCAAGTTCATTTAACGCTACTCAGTCATTAAGCAGGGAAGAATTTTATACCCTAGTATATAAAACAGAAGAGGGCGTCAAGGAAATAAGACCAGATGAAACTTTTGAGGATGCAGTAGGTGGAAAAATAACATACAGTAAGTTTGCACAAGAGGTGGATGAGTATAGCTTTTTAAGCGTAGCGAACAAGAGCCTAGACAAGTCATCTTACACAGGGAGCATTTCACGTGCCGAGGCAATCTAATGGTAGTAAACAAGCACTTTCTAGATGAATTAAGTAAAGTAAATGATAGAGATAAAGCGTTTAAAGATACAAAGAACGGTGGAGATGTAGCGTTCAGACTAGGCTTTAAGTATAAAGATAAAGATTCAAAAGAGGTAATAGCCAAGGATAGGTGGCAGTCATACACCTTAGCAACAATGTTGCAGAACCCAGATAAAGGGATGCAAGAAGAAATATATAAGACAATGGTAGTAGCTAAAAAGTTAGGTTTATTCAGTGGAGAGGAATCTCGTTGGGATGAGCCAATCAGTAAGGCAGAAGGAATATTACTAATGGTAAGTACCCACCTAGCTAAAAATGACCTCCATGGATATTTAAGTACAGCAGAGTATGGCAAAATAAACGTAGATAAATTTAAAACAGCAACGGATAAGGAAGTAGTCTTAGGAGTAAACAATGATGGTAAGAAATACGGCGAGGATTGGGTAGAGGCGGACTTCAACATAGAATCAGCAGACCCCAACAAAGAGCTACCAGACGGTATAACATTACTAGATGCAAAAGAAATGATTGAGTGGGACTGTATTTTGCAACCCAAAAATATTATTTATTTGCAAAATACACATTTAGAGAGTTTAGGGGCTCGACTTCATATATGAGCAAGCATAAAACTCCTTTAATGTGTTATGAAAATTTTTTAATATTTGAAATAATTGTTATTGAACATATAATGGCAGGTTAACTTAATAAGCAAATAAAAAAGTATGGGAGGTCAAAGACTAAAGTGTTCCCTTTAGGTCTAAGGCTACCCTTTTTATTTAAAAGTTAAAGTTTAACAATTGACAATAAATGATGGTGATGATATATTATAACTATCATCACCATCATTTCAAATTTGAGGGAGGATTATAACCATGAACCAGCAAGAATTTGAAAGATTTCGTAGAGAATTTTTAAATCAAGCTTCAGTTCATATGAAAAATTTATTCGATTCAATGATAGCTCCGGTATTATCTGAGGAAGAAGCACCTATTTCAGATTCTGAAGCGATCAAAGAATTTCTTACGAGGGAATGTTGTATTGAAAGTACGTTAAAGATTACAAGTAAAGACTTATATAACGCTTTTATCGAGAGAACTGGAAGGCATATTTCACATATCGCGTTTAGTCGAGAGGTTAACGCAATTAAAGATCTTATAGGGTTAGATTTTGAGCTCAAGCAGAAACAAAATGTCTCAACATGGGTCGGGCTTAACTTAATTGAGGGAGGAAACCAAAATGATACTTAAAACTTCTGATTTTAAAACACAAATCTTATGTTTAGCCTATCGTGCAATTCAAGTTATGAAAGAGAAAAATCAAAAGAATGAAGGTGAAATAATAAAAATGGAGGAATTATCTATAAAAATAATTCGTGGAGAACGATTTCAAACAGATGATTATATTCAAGTGGAAAGGTTATATAAAAACTCCCAATTAAATTAGGGATTACGGAAGGAAGTCATTTTTTAAGGGATCATCTTTTGATGGTTCCTTTTTTCATACACAAATAACTTGCTATTCTGTGGCTTCAGAGTGATATATGGTGTAACCAAAAAACGAAAGGAAGATGAAGAATGGAATTCAAAATCACTTATGAAGTCAAAGGACAGCGAGGAAGTGATCCATTACACACAGTTCACCGAAGCCTTATGCAAAATGGCCATTGAGCGAAACCGAATGGATCACTAAACTACCTTACACCTGTGGAATATAGATTATTAGTTCCGAGAAAAAGGTGTTTTAAAAAGGGTTGACGATCTAAGATATTTCAGTTGCCGAACAAGATAAGATGATGAACGAAATTATAGCAAAGGTAGAGGAGGTGCAACAACAAACACAAGTACCACAAGTGCCGAGTAATGATTTAAGCGTTGTAAATGAGGGTAAGAACGTGCCAAATAGGGTAGTCAAGACATATGTAAGACTGTTACAGATAGTGAGTTAAAGGGCATTTTGGAGAGGTTAACAACGAGTTGCCGAGTAGGGGATTTGCAATTCAAATGAGTAAATACAAATGGCAGGGGGTTTCAAATTTGGTTTTAAAATACCACTATACGTTCCAAATTTAACGCATAATGGCCTAAGACTAGACAAGCAATACAATTAGTCTTGAAAGAAAAACAAAGAACAAAAGATCTTGAAAAAGAACTGAGAATAAAAGATAAAGCACTCGCTGAAACGGCAGCGTTTTTAGTACTCAGAAAATAAGCTCTCTGCAGAAGAACGAGCTGAAATAATAAAATCCCCTGCCACAAGGTGGATTTTATACTTTTTTCTCTAGATAACTAGATAACTAACTAGCATCAAAATCCTATATATATATAGTAATAGGGGTTATATGTATATATATATTATTTACTATAATACCATATACCTATTCTATGTTAATTCTTAGTTAATTAGTTATGTAATCTCTCTAGGGCTGTTGGACCATGGGGTGAGGTGGATAACTAGAAACATAACTAACAGATAACTAGGAGTGCTAGTTATGACCCCTTTTGACTAAATAATCCTATTTCGGTATAATATTCCACTGCCTAGTTCGTCTGATTGTCTTCATCTTTTTATGCGTTTTAAAATCTTAGTTATTTCGATGGAGTCTTTTCGACGTAAATCTACTTTATTTTTATCCCAAGTTACAGCTTGTGCGTCCATTAGGTACATTAAATAGTCATATAAAATTATTTGGTCTTTATAAATTCAGGATAAGATGTGTGCTAACAAAATCTACATCTACCGATCCTCAATATAAATGAAGGTTTAGGTTTTTTTGTAAGACTCTTTCCCTTGATTTGAAAGGTTGGAAATTTTTAAATGTGTAGAGAGTTGCTTTACATCGCTACATCTGAATTAATTAGAATATTACTACAAGGAGTTTGACGCCATGCAAATGAAATAATTAATAAACATGACTTGACATTTAAAGAAGTATTTAGTCAAAAGCAAATAGCAGAGGATTTTATTAAAAGTAATATTCCTAAAGAGTCATTAGCTGTCATTGATATGGGTAGTTTAGAATTACAAAAGAAATAATTGAGAGTAAACCATTAAGCTCTTTAATTCTGTAAAAAAAACTATGTTAATTGATGAATATAATCCATACTAGATATTTAAATTAGGAATCTAAAAATGATCTTTGGAAAATATTGAGCATTAATTAATAAAAACACCTAACTTAAGGGTAGTATGAACTGATCCCTAAAGGCTAGGTGTTTTTATATTATTGGGCAGTTTGCTATGGAATCTGGGAAAAAGCCGAAGAATTCTATACGCTACATCAAGTAAGTGAGGTTATGCCTCAAATTGTGGCTAAGTCATCTAAGATAGAACCAATTTATGTCTAGAAAAGGTGACTATAAAAAATGGGGATACTTTATCTGAATATTGGCCTGAAGATCCTGAAAATAAAGGTGAAGGAGTTCAGTTTGATGCAGTAGTTATGAATCCATCTCCTTAGTTGGGAAAATAAAACTTTTAAAGGAATTTGTAAATACAGAACTTGTTCCTGGGAATTTATCAAGTGATTTAAATTTCGATGAAGCACTTGAAACCTGCAAACAGGCACAGATAGATAAAGAAGTAAAAGATTTTGCACAAGACTGGGGTATAGATAAAGAAATATTATCTAAATCAGTGGAACACTTTTCTGTGGTTAAAGAAGAAGAAATCCCATATATTGCAGATTTATCAAAAAGTGTAGATTTTGAAACAGCTAGAAATAAAGAAGCGGGAAATCAATTGAAACATATGATGAAACTAGTAAATAAAGAACTTCCAGATTGGATTATAGAAATTAAGAAAAAATATAAATAAATTGATGAAAATTTAATTAATAAATGGGCTTAATTTAAAACCCTAGTAGAAAGCAAAAATATTAACTATGCTTATTAAATTAATAAAACCTATTAAATAAGTTTGCATATTAGAAAGTAAAAACAAACGATAAATAATCATCTTCTAAAGCATTATTCACTAAATAATGGCATACTATCAAGGCTTATTGTATAATATAAGTAGGTAGGTGACAAAAGTGAAAATCCAAAATGTGCATGATAAATTTTTCAAAGAAACATTTTCAAAATTGGAAGTGGCAAAAGACTTTATAAATAATTACTTGCCAGAGGGCATTAGAAATATAATAGATATAAATACATTACATCCTTTAAAAGATACTTTTATAGATAAAGAATTAAATGAAGTCTTTTCTGACTTATTATTTGGGGTAAATATAAATAACAGACCAGGATATCTTTACTTTCTCTTTGAACATAAGAGTTTTACAAGTAAAAATATAGCCTTTCAGCTATTAAAATATATGGTAGAAATTTGGGAAGATAAAATTGAAAACGAACAAATAGATGAATTACCAATAATAATTCCTTTAGTAATTTATCATGGGAAAAACAAATGGAATATAAGATCAACTTTAGGAGAAATGATTGCAGGTTATGAGACTATTCCTGAAGATGTTAAGGAATTCATCCCAAACTATAAATACCTTTTATATGATGTTTCAAGATATCAAGATGAGGATATAAAAGGAGCAGCACAGCTTAAAATATTACTTACAATATTTAGAGATATCTTTATCAAAGATAAAGAAGGACTGCAAGAAACGATAACTTTAGCAGCAAAATATCTTAGAGAATTGGAAAGTAGGCAAACAGGAGTAGAATATTTTGAAACCTTTTTAAGGTATGTTTTTTACGCTGGAAAGAGTTTTAATGAAGAAGACCTTCAAAAGATAACTGAAGAAATAGAAAGAATCTATCCTGAGGGGAGTGAGCTTATTATGACTACTGCTGAAAGACTTATAAGAGAAGGCATGGAAAAAGGCATAAAAGAAGGTATAGAAGAAGGTATAAAAAAAGGAAGAAGTGAAGAAAAAATAGAAACACTAACCAAAACAGCCATAAGACTATTAACGAAAAAATTTGGCAGTTTGCCTCTAGAGATAAAGTCTAAAATACAAAACCTAGACTCAGATACCTTAGAAGTTCTAATAGATGATATCTTTGTTTATGAAAGTTTAGATGATCTTAATAAGTTTTTAAAATAAAAATATTAAATAATCTATCCTAAAATATATTTTTGAAGAAAATTTAGAAGTTGTTTTACGAGTGTTTTTATTAGCAAAAGTGAAAAATTCTAAGCTGTTAATTAATGAGCAGCTTGTCTATTTTAAGTGATTTTAGCGACGATTATAGAAAAATTTGGGATTAAAAAAGCATCTTATTGCGGAATTATTAGTGATGTAATTACCCCTTAATATGCAAAATATAACTACCAAATAACTAAAAAACTAAGATTTATGTAGAAACAGGAGCAATTAAATAAATTAGGCAGCGGCGTAATTTTTTAAAAAGGAATATTTAGGAAGTAAAAACATAACTAAAAATTTTAGTTATGTTTTAGTTATCATCTAGTTATCCATCCCAATCCCTTGAACCCCATGGAATTAACCCACTACAAGAACTAAATAACTATAATATCATATAGAGATAATGTAAATATAGAGAAAATAGCAAATTTCGCATGCACGCATATACGCGTAATGCGTATAGGGAAATTTGGGTTTGGTTAGTTATTTAGTTATTCTCCAAATAATGGATTGGGATAATAAAAGACAGGGAAAGAGGTTCATTATGGATGGAACTAAACGAGCAAATATAAAACAGGGTACAAAAGTTAAAGTCGTCCAAAAACAAGATCAGCGTTCGGGAAAATTAACTGAGGGAGTAGTTAAGAGAATTCTTACAAATTCGCCTACCCATCCTCATGGGATTAAGGTTATGCTTGAGAGCGGCATTGTTGGAAGGGTTAAGGAAATAATAGTTTGACGTCATATTACCTCAATAGATGAGATTGCAAAATATGTAAAATATCCAAAGCTACTTTTTATAAATACTTTGCAACAAAAGAGGATTTAGCTAATGAAATACTTTCGTATTCTAGTAAAAGATTTTCAAATAGAGCCAGAGCCATTGATAATAATTTAGAAAGTAATGTTAAAGAAAAGTTGCAAAGAAAGATAATTCTTATCTGGGAATATATTATCCGCATGATAAATATAACAATTAAAAAATAATTCATAGGAAAGATGTCGGCCACAGTTTTACTTTTCATTAATAACCCTAAATTAGATATGGAAGAAGTAGAAGTTGCATAAAGCTTTAAATATCCATGCAAATTTAAAAGTAGAAACTCAGGAAATGGGCACACTATTTAATACATATATAAATGTGTTAATTGGAGGAAAAATAGATGAAAGTACTCGAACCTATTAAAATTGGTGATTTAGAATTAAAAAATAGATATGTAATGGTAGCTATGGGTCCCGAATTAGGAAACTTTACGGAGAGAACAAATGAATATTATATAAGAAGGGCTAAAGGTGGAGCGGCTATGATTATGACTAATGTTATAGCTACCGAAGAAATTGATGGATCTGGTCCTTCTTCTACTTTAACCGAAGAGAGCTTTTTAGGATTTAAAGATTTAGTAGATAGAGCACATGAATATGATTGTAAGGTATGCATTCAAATCATGCCTGGAATAGGACTAGGAACTAAGGCAAAACATAGGGAAAAACCAGCTTCTGTTTCTGATACTCCTTTATATCCAGGTGCAGACATAAATTTTCATGAACTGACAAAAGAAGAAATTAAATTTATTCAAACTGAAGTATCTAAGACTCTATTACTTGCCAAAAAGGCAGGAGTAGATGCTGTAGAAATTCATGCCTATGGTGGATACTTAACGGATAAATTCATGACGGAAAAATGGAATAAAAGGACAGATGAATATGGTGGAAGTTTTGAAAATAGAATGAGATTTTTAAATGAAATCATTGATAATACCAAAAAAGATTTAGGAAATGATTATCCACTGATAGTTAAATTTACGCCAGATCATTTCTTGCCTGTAGAAGAAGGGTATAGGGGAATAGATGAGGGAATTAAAATAGCTAAAATGCTGGAAGAAAAGGGTATTCATTGTCTTCATGTTGATGCTGGATGTCATGATAATTGGTATATGGCAATGCCTCCAGTATATCAGCAAGAAATGGCTCCTCAAATGATATCGTCTCGTATCATAAAGGATGTAGTTAATGTTCCTATAATTTCAAATGGCAGATTAGGTGATATATCAAAGGCAAAGGCAGCGTTAGAGAACAATTGGCTAGATATAGTAGGAGTAGGCAGAGAATTTTTAGCAGATCCAGACTTTCCTAATAAAATAGCTAATAATAGAGCTGATGAAATTTGTAAATGCATATCTTGTAATGAAGGGTGTATTAAAAGTGTAAGTGAAGGAAGACATATTGATTGTGCTGTAAATCCCATAGCAGGGTATGAAGGAATAAAAGAAATTTTTAAAGCAGACTCTCCAAAAAAGGTTTTAATAATAGGAGCTGGTCCTGGAGGATGCCAAGCTGCTATTTCTGCTAAGTTATCTGGACATGATGTGGAAATTTGGGAAAAGCAAGGGCATATAGGAGGAAACTTTTACAATGCTTGTATGCCACCGTTTAAAAGAGATGGATCTTATCTTTTAGATTATTATAAAACAATGATAGATAAATTAAATATCAGAATTAAGTTTACGAAAGAAGCTACAGCTGAGGAAGTATTAAAATACAATCCCGACAAAGTAGTAAACGCAACTGGTGGTAGCTCTATAAGGCCTAAGTCTATACCAGGAATAGATAAAGCTCATGTAACTACCGCTACAGAAGTGCTTCAAAACAAGGCTTTAGTAGGTGATAATATTGTCATAATCGGGGCAGGTCTTGTGGGATGTGAAACAGGGATAGTACTAGCTCATAAAGGTAAAAAGGTAACTATTATTGAAATGGCAGACAAAATATTACCAGAACCTGTATTTATTCAAAACTTAATGATGTTAACACAGTTATTGAATCATTCTAATATAAAGACCAGTGTTTCAAGTAAATTAATCGAAATCAAAGACAGTTCCATAATAATAAGCAAAAATGGAAAAGAAAAAGAAATATCCTGCGATAGTGTAGTACTAGCCATGGGTTTTTCACCAAACATTAATATATTTGAAAGTTTAAAAGATAAAGTAGATATTGTAAATATTGGAGATAGTATCAAAGCTAGAAAGGTTTTAGATGCAGTAAAAGAAGCGCATGATGTAGCTTTAAATATTTAGATGTATCTATAAAATTAGAATTAACGAACGTACTAAGTAAATTGTAGATGTAATTAAACAAAATTTATGGATAATATAAATTTTCTTTAATTAAACTAAGGAATTTTAAATCTGATGTCGAAGCTTTATAGTATAGAATAATCTATTTTAATAACGTCTAAAATATTTGGAGGTGTATTATGAGATTAGAGGGAAAGGTAGTTTTACTCACCGGAGCTAGTTCAGGAATGGGAAAAGATATGGCATTACTATTTGCAAAAGAAGGCGCAAAGGTAGTTGCTGTAGCAAGAAGAAAGAGTAAACTAGATGAGTTATCTAATGAAGCAACTGGCTTACCGGGGGAGGTAGTTGCACTAGAAGGTGACGTTACACAGGATGCGGATATCGATCATATGGTAGAATATACAATGGATAAGTACAAAAGAATAGATGTGCTTGTAAATAATGCAGGTATAATTGATAATTTTACCCCATTAGGTGAACTTAATGATGAACTTTGGGATAAGGTGTTAAATGTAAATCTTACAGCTCCGATGAAGCTTTCTAGAAAAGTACTATCTATAATGTTAAATCAAGAAAAAGGAAATATCATAAATATATCTTCTTTAGGTGGACTATATGGTAGCAGAGCTGGTACTGCCTATACAGCATCTAAATTTGGTCTTATTGGAATTACCAAAAATATAGCTTATATGTATGCAGAAAAAGGAATAAGATGTAATGCTATTTGTCCAGGTGGCGTAGAAACGGAAATTCTAAGCAAACTAGAGCCTAGTAAATTTGGCATGGAACGAGTAATGAAGGGTGCTACAAATAATATAAGATCTGGTACAGGAAAAGAAATAGCAAATATAGCTCTATTTTTAGCTTCTGATGAATCAAGCTTTGTAAATGGTGATCAAATAGTAGCAGATGCTGGCTGGACTGCATATTAATAAAAATATAACTAGTATTAAAAAGGCATCTACAATTAAACTGTACCGACCCCCAAAAGTTAGACCAAAAATCTAACAATTGGAGGTCGGTATTTTTATGGCTGCATACAGTTATGAGTTTAAAAAGAAAGTTGTAGATGCATATTTACGTGGCGAAGGAGGTTATACTTTTTTAGCAGAAAAATATGGAGTAAAAAACAGAAGACAAGTTCTCAATTGGGTACATTACTACGAAGAACTTGGTGATGATGGATTAAAACGTTCAAGAAAGAACGAAGCTTATTCTTTTGAATTTAAGCTTGGTGTGGTAGAGTCTTATTTAACAAGTGAGGTATCTTATCAGGAACTGGCTCTTTCGATAGGGATTAATAATAATGCTCTTATCGCTAGGTGGGTAAATGATTATAGAGCGGCTGGTCCTGATGCCTTAAGAGATAAGAAACGTGGGAGAAGGGCTAAAATGAATTCATCAGGTAAGGCTGTTAAT